>CAINDZ010000574.1 GCA_903847545.1 uncultured bacterium
GGCCTGCACGCCGTCGTTGCGCAGCGTCGTCATGATGATGCCCAGCACGCGCCGCGTACTGACGCGCGCGCGATACAGCGTCCAGGCGCGCTCCACGACCACGACCAGCCCGAAGATGCCCAGCAGCAGCAGCCACCACATGAACGGGCCACCCGCGACCCAGGTGCGGCCCGGCGCGGTCGCGCCCCATGCCGAGCGGTCGACCATGCCCATCAGGCCGCCCATCGGCGGCGCCACCTGGGCGACCTCGTCCGACGAGTCGGTCACGGCGATGCCGTAGCCCAGCGAGTCGGTGGTCGCCTGGATGCGGGCGAACTTCTCGGCCAGGGCGAACGGGTCGTTGGGGTCGGCCGGCGCGGCGACGGCAGCGGAAACCAGCAGCGTCGCGGCCAGGACGGCCAGCAGACACCGGAAACGGAGAGCGAGAGTCCTCGAATCCTGACGAGCCATTGCGCGAGACTTCCTTTCCGCTCGGTTGGGCCCGGGTGCGGGCCGGGCGCCGGCTGTGGGCTGCCGACAGGCGGCGCTCCGCGCCCCCGAAATAATTAGTGGAAGGCAGGGACCCAAGTCAAACCCCAACCGCCCAAACGGCGACCCGAAAAGCGGTTCGCCGCCGGGGCGACCCCAGCCGGTCGTGGCGGGGGCCCCGGGTGCCCCCCCACCGGTGGGGACCCTACTCCTCGCCCGTGACGATGTTGGACGACTCGAGCCGGTAGGCGCCGGTGCCGTTGGAATCGACGAACAGGAACCGCTGGCCCATGCCCCTGCCGGACAACCGGCTGGTGAACAAGGGCTTGCCGCCGTTGTCGTATTTCCAGAGCTCGAACCCGTGGTCGCGGCCGGCCTTGTGCATCATCTCGGTCCGGTCGCGCTCGGCCGAGCGCGAGACCTGCGAGTCCAGAGGCACGCCGCCGATGGTCGCGTACGGGCTGACCACCTGCGTGCCCTCGGGGGCCGCGCCCTTGGCCGTCGAGCCGGGACGGTCGGGCGTGAACCGGTCGTAGACCTTGACCCGCGCGTCGTCCTGGTCGCGGTAGTTCAGGGGCAGGTGCTCGCGCTCCACCTCGTCCGGCGGGCCAAGCAGCAGGAAGACCTCGCCCCGGCTGTCGGCGGCGCCCTGCGGCCCGAAGCCGCCGAGGAACTGCTGCACGTAGGCGATCCGGTACTGGAACTCGACCTGCAGCGGGTTGACCACCGCCTCGGGATCGGGATTCAGGTCGCGCCAGAACGTGTCCAGCATCAGCTGCTGGTCGGTCGGGCTGGCCTGCAGGAAGCGCTCGCGCTCGGCGCCGTTGAAGACGGTGAAGCCCTCTCCCAGCACCATGTCGCGCTCGCGCGCCATGGCGCCCAGTTCCCAGACCACCGCGAAGCCGCTGACCACGCCCCGCCCCTGGCCGCCGAGAGGCCCCGCCGCCAGGCGATAGCTGCCGGCCGGGAGGCGGTTCACGTCCAGCTCGTAGAACAGGTAGGCCGGCCGCCCGGCCTCGAGCGCCGCGACGCCGCGCTGGTCGAAGGCGATCGAATCGGTCAGCGTGTAGATGCCGTCCTCGCTGGCGACCTGCAGGCGCAGCCCGGCCAGGTCCTCGCGCCGCGTGACGCCGCCGGCGGGCGGCCAGACGGGGATCACCAGCTGCAGGCGATCCTGCTCGATCCCGTAGATGCGCCCCGGGTGCACGTAGTCGCCGAGCAGGCCGCCGGTCTCCGACGGGTCGGCGGCGCTCTCCGGGTTCCACGCCGCCAGCGGCGCATGCACCAGGTACAGCGGGTCGTCGAGCGCCAGCCCCGCCACCGGGCGCGGCGCGGCGTCGGCGTACCACTCGCCGAAGGCCTCGCTGCGGGCCTCGTTGCTGCGCATCTGGTTGAGCAGGCCGGTGCGCTTGCGGTTCACGTCATAGACGGTGCAGGCGATGCGCCCGCTGCGGAAGGGCACGTCGGGGATGATGACGCCGCAGACCTGGCGCAGCGAGCGCGAGGCCGCGTCGGCCTTGCCGAGCGCGTGCGTCCGCACGTGGCGGGTGCGGGTGACAGTGCGGCCGTCGGGCGCCGTGATCGTCACCTCGACGCGGAACCGCGCCACGAGGTCGCCGTCCTCGTCGCGCGTCGCCAGGTCGGCGTTCGTCACGGCGACCATGGTCACCACGTCCAGCCGATCGTCGGCCCGCCAGCGGTTGACGACGTCCACGTAGGCATGGAAGTTACCCCGCCCATCGAGGGGCTGCAGCAGGGCGGCCCGGGCCGTGCCGCCCAGGCCCGCATGCGCCGCCAGCACCAGGGTGGCGGCAAGCAGGGCACGACGCGTTGCGCGCAACAACATGACGGGACCTTTCGGCGGGGATCTCCCGGCCAGCGGGCCGGGGCCGGCGTCGACCGGCCGCTCTCAAGTTACCGAAACGGGGGCCGGCTGACCAGAGCAGGGCGCAAAAAGCCGCCCCGCCGCGGTGGCGGCGGGGCGGCGGGCAGGTCGGTCCGGCCGGTTTCCGGCAGCCGGAGCGTCCGATCAGTACGTGACCGACAGCGTGAAGCGGTGCACGTACCCGAGCGCGGACATGTCGACGGCGCTGTAGTCGGCCTGCAGCCGGGTCTTGGCGCCGGTGGGAAGCGCCGCGCCGAAGCCGAAGGCCAGGCCGTCGGTGTCGTAGTTGATGTGGTAGCCGGCGCGGGCGAAGAACTGCTTGTTCAGGCTGTACTCCGCGCCCACGTTGGCGTGCTCCAGGTTGTCCGCCGGGTGGGCGAACTCGAGCGCGCCGGTCAGCTTCTGCTGGGACGTCTTGAAGGCCGTCGCGCTGACGCCGACCTTGAACGACACCGGCAGCTTCGACTCGCGCTCGTCGAAAACGAACTTGCCGCCGAGGTTCTGGATCACCATGCCCAGCTTCAGGTCACGGATGCCGATGCGGTACATGATGCCGAAGTCGAGCGCGCCGGTGTTGACGGCGGACTCGGCCAGGCCCATGTGCAGGTAGTTCACCGTGGCGCCCGCCGAGAACTTGTCGGTGAAGAACCGCGAGTAGGTCAGGCCGATCGACGTCGTGCCGGCGTCGAAGGTGCGGCCCGTGCCCTCGGGCAGGTACGCCGAGCGCTCCAACTGCGGGTCCATCCAGTACGAACGCAGCGACAGCGCCAGCGTGCCCGGGATCGACCGCGGGCTGAAGGCCATGATCGCCGTGCTCAGCTTGGTGTCGGCCGCCCACTGGACGTGGTTCAGCGAGACCTCGTTGCCGGTCACGTTGACCAGCCCGCCCGGATTCCAGAACACCGCCGAGGCGTCATCCGCCACGCCGACGAACGCGGAACCCATGGCCGTGGCCCGGGCGCTCACGCCGATCTTCAGTTCCTGTCCCCCGAAGGTGCCGACCTTCGCGAACCCGGCGCCGTGAACCAGCGTGGGCGCGGCGAGCAGGAAAGCGGTCAGCATCACGATGCGCTTCATGGAAACCTCCGTGTCCGTCCCGCGACGGACGCTTCCGTCCAACGACGGAGTTGACTCGATCTGCCCAAACGCCGGTCTTTACCTGACCACCACGAACTTGCCGACGAACCGCTCGAAGCGGCTGTCGTCGGACTCCACCGAATACAGGTACACGCCACTGACGACTTCCTGGCCGTTGCGGCTCATCAGGTTCCAGCTGATGTGCCCCACGCCCGCCAGGCCGTTGTGATCCAGGGTCTGCACAAGGTCGCCGCTGGTCGTGTAGATCTTGATCGTATTGCGCGCCTCCGGCAGGTTCGTGAAGGTGACCTTCACGCCCGTCGGGTCGTCGCCGTTCGGGTTCATCTGCTGGTACTCGGCCAGCGCGTCACGCGTCGCCGGGTTCGGGTACACATAGATGTTGACGCCGAACTGTGCCCGTTCCGCGGCGGTCTGCGCCGTGGCGCCGGGCGTCGTGTTGCCGAACGACGAGCCGGGGTCACCGACCAGGCCCGGGCCGACGGGCAGGGTGATCGCGCTGCCGGCGGGGGCCAGCGCATGGTCGGTGGCCGTCACCGAGTAGAAGTACAGGAACCCGTTGTGGATGTCCTGGTCGACGTACTCGTAGTACTTCGTGCCGTGCTTCGCCGTGACGTCGTTCTCGCTGTCGGCCGCGCGCGCGGTCACGGCGAAGAACGTGTCGAGCACCGCGGGATAGGTCTCCCACGGGATGAGCGCCTCGTACGCCGCGATCGGCAGGCCGTCCTCGTCCCGGAGCACCGGGCGCGAGCGCAGCAGGCCCGCCGGGTCGGCGTCGATGATCGCCTGCATGGCCGCGCCGAGGCCGGCGAACTTCGGATCGTCCAGCACGCGCGGACGGTAGGCGATGCCGGTCAGGCCCGTGTTGGCGCCCAGCGGCAGCGTGTCCAGCTGCGTCGTGGCGCCGACGGTGCGGCTGGCCACATACGTGTTCACCAGGTCGTACTCGGCCACCATCTGCCACAGGGCCGACTCGGGGCCGTTGTTGACCGACGAGCCGAACGGCCGGTCCCAGTTGTCCGCGCGCCAGATGCGGTACGACTCGAAGTCGACCGTGCGCAGGCGGATGTCCGGCGTGATCTCGCTGGTGTCGTCCCAGAAGATGTGCACGCGGCTGTCGGTCGGCCACAGGCGGAGGCCCGGCGGCGGCGGCGCCATGCCGACCAGCCAGTGGATCTGCGTCTCGTTGCCGCCCACGCCGGTGCAGGCCGTCGTGTTCGTCGACTCGAGGTCGTTGCACGTCCACAGCCCGTCGATGAAGTCCTGCGGCGAGCAGGCGTAGCCGAGCTGGCGCGCGCACTCGAAGCAGTTGTCCATGTTGAACATGGCGCAGGTCTTCGTCGTGCCGTTCACCGAGATGTCGAACAGGTCGTTCTCGGTCAGCGCCGCCTGCCCCAGCACCCACTCGGCGTTCACGCACGAGGTGTCCATGAAGTCGGGGCGGAAGTTGTCGAAGACCGACGGGTCGGAGAAGTCCTCGCGGCACAGCATCGTCTCGCGGCCGCCCACGCCCGGGTCCAGGGTCGTGCCGCCGTGCGTCGTAACGCTGACGATGTCGTTGACCCAGATACCCGAGTAGGTCAGCCACGCCTCGGCGCAGTTGGCCAGCAGGCCC
>CAINDZ010000575.1 GCA_903847545.1 uncultured bacterium
GTCTTCTTCGGTGGCGTGGCGGGCTTGGCCGCGGTCGCCTTCTTCGGGGTCGCCTTCGTGGATGCCTTGGATTTCGCCGTGGATTTCGTGGTGGCCTTGGTGGTGGCCTTGGGCTTCGTGGCAGCTGACTTCGTGGTCGCTGCCTTCGTTGATGTTGCCTTGGCGGTTGCTGCCTTGGCGGTTGCTGCCTTGGCGGCAGGCTTGTTCACCGTCGCGGCGGCAGCCTTCGCGGCGGCAGGTTTCGTGGCCGCTGCCTTGGTGGCCGCAGCCGTGGCCGGCGCCGTCGCGGCGTCCCCGGCCGGCGCGCCGTCGACCCCGCCCTCGGTCCCCTCCGCGCCTTCCTCGCCCTCCTCGCCCTCGGGCACGGGGCGCGGGCGCACGGTCAGGCGGTCCTTGAAGCGCAGGTCGATCTCGAGGTTGCGCTCGATGTGCTCGCGCGCCGTCAGGTAGCGCGAGATGCGGTCCGCGAACTGCTCGCGGCCCACCAGCAGCGTGCCGTAGCTCACCTGGTCGGCATCCTTGGACAGGACGATGCCGAAGCCGTCGGGCCGGGCCACGACGAAGTCGACCGGCGTGACGGCGTCGAGTCCCGTCGACTCGAAGGCCGAGACCAGCTCGAGCGTCGCCGGCGCCAGGTCCTGCGGCAGGCGCGCCGGGCCGCCGGCGCTGCGCTCGACGACGACGCCCGTCAGCACCGGCAGCGCCGGGGCCATCATGTTCGCGGGGAACGGCAGCACGCGGCCATCGTCGACCAGCACCAGCGTGGGCGCGCCGGCCGGCGCCCCGGGCTCGGCGACGACCAGCAGCGGGCGCCACTCGACCAGCTCGACCGCCACCGCGCGCGGCCAGCGGCGCTGCATGTAGACCTGCCGCACCCACGGCAGGCGCGTGACGGCGGCGTCGAGGTCGGGCTGCGCCACCGTCCACAGGTTGCGGCCCAGCAGGGGCGACAGCGCCACCTTCAACTGGTGCTCGTCGGTGAAGCGGTAGGCGCCGGTCTCGATGCGCGAGACCGCGAACAGGCCGCTCTGCGTCAGCGCCCAGGCGCCCCCGCCCAGCAGGGCCACCGCCAGGAACGAGAACAGCCAGCGTCGCCACGGCAGCCGCCGCCGCGCCGGCGCCTTGCGGCGCACGGCGAACACCACGTCGCGCCGCACCGCGGGGCGCAGCACCGGGCGGCCGGGTTCCTGCTCGGTGACGGCGAAGCTCACGGACGGCCCTTTCCGCCCGGCGCGGGCCGCTGGTCGAGGTGGCGGCAGACGCCCTCGACCTGCCGGCCGATGTCGCCGGCGCCCAGCGTCAGCACGAGCGACCCGCGGGCCGCGCGCGCGTCGAGCCACGCCGCGATGCTGTCATGGCCGGGCACCAGGTCGACCAGGCGACCCTTGGCCTGGAGGTGACCCGCGATGGTGGCGCTGTCGCCGCCGGGGCGGGGCTCCTCGCCGGCCGCGTAGACGGGAAGCAGCCCGACCGCGTCGGCGCCCGCGAGGGCGTCGGCGAACTCGCGCGCGAAGCGCTCGGTGCGCGAGTGGCGATGCGGCTGGAACAGCACCGACACGGGGCGCCCGAAGCCGCGCGCCACGGCCATGACCGCGCCGATCTCGGTCGGGTGGTGGCCGTAGTCGTCGATGACCAGCACGCCGCCGTGCTCGCCGTACTCCTCGCAGCGGCGACCCACGCCGGTGCTGCCCTCGAGGCCCTGCGCGATGCGCGCGAACGGGATCTCCAGCTCGAGGCCGACGGCGACTGCCGCCAGCGCGTTCTGCAGGTTGTGGCGCCCGCGCAGCTTCAGGCGCAGCGGGCCGAGCTCGCGGCCGAACGCCCACACCACGGCCTCCTGGCCGTCGGCGTCCTCGACGATGGTGCCGGGGTCGGCGCGCACCTCGGCCTCGCGCGACAGGCCGTAGGTGATGGTCTTGCGCTCGATCTGCGGCAGCAGGGCGCGCACCTGCGGGTCGTCCACGCACACGACGCAGGCGCCGTAGAACGGAACGCGGTGCAGGAACTCCTGGAACGTCGCGACCAGCGTCTCGAGGTCGGGGTAGTGGTCCACGTGCTCGAGGTCGATGTTCGTCACCACCGCCACCGTGGGCGTCAGGTGCAGGAACGAGCCGTCGCTCTCGTCGGCCTCGGCCACGAGGTGCGGGCCCGCCCCCATCACCGCGCCGGTGCCCATCGCGCGGATCTTGCCGCCGACGATCACCGTGGGATCCAGGCCGCCCGCCTCGAGCACGGCGGCCACCAGCGTCGTCGTCGTGGTCTTGCCATGGCTGCCGGCGACCGCGATGCCGTGCTTCAGGCGCATCAGCTCGGCGAGCATCTCGGCGCGCCGGATCACCGGCAGGCGCGCGGCGCGGGCGGCGGCCACCTCGCAGTTGGCCGCAGTCACGGCCGACGAGCGCACGATGACGTCGGCGCCGCGGATGTTCTCGGCGGCGTGCCCGATGTGGATGCGGGCGCCCAGCTTCTCGAGGCGGTCGGTCGTCGCCGTCCGGTGCAGGTCGCTGCCGCTGACGGTGAAGCCGAGGTTCAACAACACCTCGGCGATGCCGCTCATGCCGACGCCGCCGATCGCCACCAGATGGATGTGCCGAGTGTTGCGGAACATGCCGTCACCCCCGCTTCAGGACGGGTTCGGCGCGGCCGGCGGGATGGCCGGCCAGCGCCAGGAGATCCGAGGCGATCACGCGCGCCGCCTGCGGCCGCGCCAGGGCGCGCGCCGCGTCGCCCAGCGCCGCCAGGCGGGCCGGGTCGCCGAGCAGTTCCGCGACGGCCGCCGCCAGGCGGGGCCCGTCGCACTCGGCGTCGAGCAGGACCACCGCCGCGCCGGCGGCCTCGCAGTCGCGCGCGTTGCGCACCTGGTGGTCGTCGGTCGCGTGCGGGAACGGCACCAGCACCGCGGGCTTGCCCAGGCAGTGCAGCTCGGCCAGCGTCATGGCGCCGGCGCGGCAGACGACCAGGTCGGCGCGCGCCAGCTCGCCGGCCATGTCGTCGATGTACGGCACCACGGACAGGTTGCCCGACGGCGCGGCCGCGGCCACCGCCGCCGCCGTCGCCGCGTGCTCGCGCGGGCCGGTCTGCACCAGCATCGTCAGGCCCGGGCGCCCGTCCCAGCCGCCGGCCGCCGCGGCGACCGCGCGGTTGAGCGTGGCCGCCCCGCCGCTGCCGCCAAAGACCAGCACGTGGCGCGCGCCGTCGGAGTCCGCGCGCGCCTGCCGCGGCCGCTCGCCGGCGGCCGCCATCGCCCCGCGCACCGGGTTGCCCGTCGCCACGCACACGCCGGCGGGGAACCACTTCGCGGCGCCGGCGAAACCCAGGT
The DNA here is from genome assembly GCA_903847545.1 of uncultured bacterium. Classification (GTDB taxonomy): domain Bacteria; phylum Krumholzibacteriota; class Krumholzibacteriia; order LZORAL124-64-63; family LZORAL124-64-63; genus CAINDZ01. The sequence continues at coordinate 3,320 of CAINDZ010000575.1, forward strand.
ACGCGCGCCGCGCCCAGCGCCCGACCAGGCGGTTCACCGAGCCGGGGATCGCGTTCTGCTCCTGCACCGCGCAGGGGACGCCCAGCAGGCGCGCCGCCGCGATGACCGGCGCGCTCACGTACCCGCCGGTGCCCAGCACGACGGCCGGGCGCCAGCGCAGCAGCAGCCCCAGGCTGCCCAGCCCGCCGAGCGCGAAGTTTACCAGAAACCGCAGGCGCGCCACCATCCCCATGCCGCGGAAGCCGGACGCGGCGATCGCCGTGAACGGCCACCCCGCGCGCGGCACCAGCGTGGCCTCCAGGCCGCGCCGCGTGCCGACGAAGCGGATGTCCGCCTCGGGCGCCAGCTGCCGCAGCTGCTCGGCCACGGCCAGGCCCGGGTAGACGTGTCCCCCGGTGCCGCCGCCCGTCAGCAGGATGCGCAGGCGCCGCGTGCTCATGCCAGGCCGTCCCGCGTCCAGCGCTGCTTGTAGACCTGGTACGACTGGCTCGCGCGGTCGATGCTCAGCAGGATGCCGATGGTCCCCATCGTCGCCAGCATGGCGGTCCCGCCGAAGCTGACCAGCGGCAGCGGCACGCCGACCACCGGGAACATGCCCGTCACCATCGCCAGGTTCGTGATGCCGTAGATGGCCAGGCCGCCGGTCAGGCCGGTGGCCAGCGCGCGGCCGAACGGATCGGGGGCGCGCTGCGCGATGATGAACCCGCGCCAGATGAACAGCATCAGCAGCGCGATGACGCCCAGCGAGCCGACCAGGCCCATCTCCTCGCCCAGCACCGAGTACACGAAGTCCGTGTGGGCCTCGGGCAGGAAGGCGTACTTGTTGTGGCTCTGGCCGATGCCCAGGCCGCGCAGGCCGCCGGCGCCCAGGCCGATCAGCGACTGGTCGACCTGGTGGCCGAACGAGCCGCCGCCCAGGCCCTTGGCCACGCCGTCGACGCGCGTCGTGATCTTGTCGATCGCCAGGTAGCCCACGACGACGGCGACGGGCGCGCCCATCAGGCACCAGCGCAGCCAGCGGTCGGCCGCGCCGGTCACGAACAGCATCAGCATCGTCACGCCGCCGACCACCATCACGTTGCCGTAGTTGGGCTGCAGGAAGAGCATGGCCATCAGCAGCAGGGGCCCCACGCCCAGCGTGACGAGCAGCGGGCGGCCGGGCGCGCGCACGCCGGCCCGGTTCGAGGCCAGGCGCTCGGCCAGGAACATCACCATCGCCAGCTTGGCCAGCTCGACGGGCTGCAGCGAGAAGCCGCCGACGTTGATCCAGCGGTTGATCTCGTCGTTGCCGTTGGCGTCGTGACGGCCGATGACCAGCGTCATCGCCACCAGCACGTACGAGGCGGCCATCGCCGGCCGGTTGAACCACGGGTGGCGCCACAGGTGGTAGTCGATGTGCGAGAGCGCCAGCATCAGCGCGCCGCCGATGCCGATCATCGTCAGGTGCTTGACCGCGATGAAGTGCTCGCCCATCGCCGAGTGGGAGCCCTGCGGGTTGAAGCTGCCCGCGCCGTACACCTCGAAGATGCCCATGAAGAGCAGCAGGCCGGTCGAGCCGAGGAGCCAGCGGTCGGCCCCCTCGAAGACGCCGATCATCCCGCGCAGTGTGCGTTGCATGCGACCCTCCGTGGTCGTGTTGGTCCCGGGCCGTCCCGCCCGGGCGTCGTCCCCGGCCCCGTGGCCTAGGGGCGTCGGCCTCCCGCCTTGATCGCCGCGGCGGCGAAGGCCGCCCCGCGCGCCTTGTAGTTGGCGAACATGTCGAAGCTCGCGCAGGCCGGGCTCAGCAGCACGGTCGCGTCGGGCTCGGCCAGTTGCGCTGCCAGCGCCACCGCCTGGTCCATGTCGGCGGCGTTGCTCAGCGGGACGGCGCCCGCCAGCGCGCGACCAATCGCGGGTCCTTCCGCGCCGATCAGCACGACGTGCCGCACCGCCCCCATCACCTCGCGCAGCGGGGCGTAGTCCTCGCCCTTGCCGCTGCCGCCCGCGATCAGGACGACCTGCCCATGGTGGTCGGCCAGGCCGGCGCACACCGCGTGCACGTTGGTCGCCTTCGTGTCGTTGACGAACCGCACGCCCCCGCGCACGGCCACCAGTTCGTGCCGGTCGGCCAGGCCCGCGAACGTGCGCAGACCCTCGGCCATCGCCGCCGGGTCGAGGTCCAGGCCCAGGCCCATCGCCACCGCGGCCAGCGCGTTCAGCCGGTTGGTGGGCGAACGCTGCGCCAGTTCGGCCTCCGGCAGCAGAGGCGCGGCACCGGCGGCATCGCGCCCCGCCCACAGCACGCCGTCGCGGAAGAACACGCCCGCCCCGCCGGCCTCGTCACCGTACCACAGGCGCGCCGCGCGCGTCGGCCAGGCCATCGCCTCGGGGCAGCGCGTCCAGGTGACGAACAGTCCCTCGGCGGTCAGCAGGCCCGCCAGCCGCTGCTTGGCGGCGTAGTACGCGGCCAGGTCCGGGTACCGGTCCAGGTGGTCCGGCGCCAGGTTCAGGACGGCCCCCACGCGCGGCCGGAACGTGTCGACGCTCTCCAGCTGGAAGCTGCTGACCTCCAGCACCGCGACGTCGTCCGGCTCCAGCTCCTCGGCCACCAGGCACAGCGGGCGGCCCACGTTGCCCAGCGCCTCGCCGCGACGGCCCGCCGCGCGAACCAGGTGCGCCACGAGCTCGGTCGTGGTCGACTTGCCGTTGGTGCCGGTGATGGCCACCGGCACGGCGCGGCAGAAGCGCGCGCCCAGTTCCAGTTCGCCGATGACCGGCACGCCCGCCGGCAGCGCCGCCAGCCGCGGGTGCGTGCCCGGCACGCCCGGGCTGATGACGACCAGGTCGGGCGCGGCCCAGGCGCCCTGCGGGACGCGGCCGCCCTCGAGCACCTCATCGAAGCAGGAGGCCGCCGTGGCGGCGACCTCCTCGCGTTCCCAGCGCGCGTGCAGCGTGGCGGTGTCAGCGTCGTCGAGGCCCAGCACGCTCGCCCCGTGGCGGCGCAGCAGGCCGCCGGCGGCGCAACCGCTGCGCGCCAGCCCGACCACCCAGCACCGCTTCCCCTGCAACCGCATGGCCTCTCCCGGTCGCGCCTACTGCAGCTTGATGGACGACATGCCCAGCAGCAGCAGCAGGATGCCGATGATCCAGAACCGGACCGTCACCTGCGTCTCGGACCAGCCGAGCAGCTCGAAGTGGTGGTGCAGCGGCGCCATCCTGAACAGCCGCTTGCCGTGCGTGCGCTTGAAGTACATGACCTGCAGCATCACGGACACGGCCTCGGCGACGAACATGCCGCCGAGCACGACCAGCAGGAACTCGCGCTTGACCAGGATGGCTACGGTGCCGAGCGCGCCGCCCAGCGCCAGGCTGCCGGTGTCGCCCATGAACACGCGGGCCGGGTGCGCGTTGAACCACAGGAACCCGAGCGAGGCGCCGACCACCGCGGCGCAATACACCGTCAACTCGCCGGCGTGCGGCAGGTAGGGCGCGTTCAGGTACTGGGCGAAGGCGACGTGGCCGGTCAGGTACGACAGGATGGCGTACGCGGCGAAGGCCAGCGCGCTCAGGCCGATGGCCAGGCCGTCCAGCCCGTCGGTCAGGTTGACCGCGTTGCTGGCGCCGGTCACCACGAGAATGACCAGCGGGATGTAGAACGGCCCCCAGTTGATGTAGACGTTCTTCAGGAACGGCACCGCGGTCTGCGTCAGCAGCGGGTCGGCGCCGCCGGTCTTCAGCAGCACGATGCCCAGCAGCAGGCCGTAGCTGACCTGGCCGACCAGCTTGAAGCGACCGACCATCCCCTTGGGGTGCTTCTTGACCACCTTAAGGTAGTCGTCGATGAAGCCGATCGCGCCCATCCAAACGGTGCTCAGCAGCGCCAGCAGCACGTAGCGGTTGCTGAGGTCGGCCCACAGCAGCGTGGGAATGACGATGGCGCCCAGCACGAGCACGCCGCCCATCGTCGGGGTGCCCTTCTTCTTCTGGTGCGTGGCCGGCCCGTCGGCGCGGATCTCCTCGCCCAGCTGCATCGCATGCAGCTTGCGGATGACCCAGTCGCCGAGCAGGAAGCAGATGAGGAGCGCCGTGACCGTGGCGTACGCCGAGCGGAAGGTGATGTACTTGAAGACGTTGAACGCCGACCAGTACTGGTGCAGCGGATACAGCAGATGATAGAACATGGCTTCCTTGCCCGAATGTGCGGCCGTAGCCTCGAGTCGCGACTCAGCCGCAGGACGCTTCCAGCAGTCCCAGCAACCGCTCCATGCCGGCGCTGCGCGACCCCTTGACCAGGAGGCGGTCGCCCGGCGCCGTGATCCCCGCCAGGAGCACGGCGGCCTCCTCGACGGATGCGCAATAATGCCCGACTCCGCCCGCCGCGTCAAAGCCTTCACGGAGCCCGCGCGCATTTTCCCCGACGGCCACCAGCGTCTCGACGCCGGCCTCGCGCACGCGCCGACCGACCTGCCGGTGGATCTCCTCGGCCTCGGGACCCAGCTCGGCCATCTTGCCCAGCACGGCCACGGTGCGGCCGCCGCCGGGCAGCGCCACCAGGGCGCGGGCCGCCGCGGCCATGCTGCCGGGGTTGGCGTTGTAGGCGTCGTCCAGCACGGTGCGGCCGCCGATGCGCAGCAGCACGGCACGGTGCGGCGAGCCGCGGAACCCGCTGAGGCCGCGGGCGATGGCCTCGTCGCCGGCCCCGGCGGCGCGCGCCGCGAGGATGGCCGCCGCCAGGTTGGCGCCGTTGTGCTCGCCCGGCAGGGGCACCGCCCACGCCTGCCCGTCCAGGACCAGCTCCGACGGTTCGTCGGGCCCGCCCGCGCGCCAGGTCCAGCGGTGGTCGCCGCCGCCCTTGCCCACGGTCACGACGCGGCAGCGCGCCCGCGCCAGCCAGCGGTCGAAGCCCGGGCTGTCGGCGTTCAGGACCGCCGTGCCGTCGGCCGGCAGGGCGTCGAGCATCTCGCCCTTGCCCTGGATGATGCCGTCGAGCGAGCCGAACTCGGCCAGGTGCGCCGGCGAGGCGTTGGTGATGATGCCGACGTGCGGCCGCGCCAGGGCGGCCAGCCGGGCGATGTCGCCCACGGCCGAGGCACCCATCTCGACCACGGCGTAGGCGAGGTCGTCGCCCAGGCCCAGCAGCGTCAGCGGCACGCCCAGGCGGTTGTTCAGGTTGCCGGTGGTGGCGGCGACCGGGCCGGCCCCCGACAGCGCCGCGCGCAGGAAGTCCTTCGTCGTGGTCTTGCCGTTGGTGCCGGTGACCCCGAGCACGCGGATCGCTGCCAGCCGGGCGCGGTGCGCCGAGGCCAGCGCGGCCAGCGCCGCGTCCGGGTCGCGCGACAGCACCACGCCGGCCGTGCCGGGGGCGGGCGCGCCGGCCAGCGGGTCGGGACCCTCGCCGTCCCAGGCGCGCGTCAGCACCCAGTGGCCGGCCGCCGCCACCGCAGGCGCGTACTGCCGGCCGTCCACGTTCTCGCCGCGCAGCGCCACGAACAGCTGTCCCGGCGCCAGGCTGCGCGAGTCCAGCGCGGCGCCCGCGAAGGACGCCCCCGGGTCCGCCTGCGCCACGGGCGCCAAGCCGCCGGGCCCGCCCTGCAGGATGCCGTCCAGCAGGCCCGCGCCCGCCAGCGCCCGTGCCGCATCCGCCAGCAGCATGCCGTGTCCGTTCGCCATCAGCGCTGCGCCTCCACCCATGCGCGCACGACCTGCCGGTCGTCGAAATCGAGCCGCTGCCCGCCCACCAGCTGGTAGTCCTCGTGCCCCTTGCCCGCGATGACGACGATGTCGCCGGGACGCGCGGCCGCCAGCGCCTCATGGATGGCGCTGCGCCGGTCGACGACGATGCGGCAGGCGCGGGCGCGCGGATCGGGCTGCGCGGCGAAGCCCTCGGCGATCTGCGCGCAGATCGACGGCGGGTCCTCGCTGCGCGGGTTGTCCGAGGTGATCCAGGCCAGGTCGGCGTCGCGCGCCACGACCGCGCCCATCAGCGGTCGCTTGCCGCGGTCGCGGTCGCCGCCGCAGCCGAAGACGGCCAGCAGCCTGCCGTCGGTCAGTTCGCGGCACGCCCCGAGCACGGCGGCCAGGGCGTCGTGCGTGTGCGCGTAGTCGACCACGGCGATCGCGCCGTTGGGCAGCGCCAGGCGCTCGAGGCGGCCCGGCACCTGCGGCACGGCGGCCAACGCAGCGCAGCACGCCTCGGGCGCGTGGCCCAGCGCCAGGCCGGCGGCCAGCGCGGCCGTCAGGTTCTCCACGTTGAAGCGGCCCACCAGCGGGCTGTCGACCGCCAGCGCGCGGCCCTCCCACTCCAGGTCCAGGTGCGTGCCGTCCATGCGCAGCACGGCGCCGGTCACGCGCAGCGCGGCGTCGTGCGCGGGCAGCCGCGGGTCGGCCGCGAAGCCCACCGCGCGCCGGCCCTTCGTGTCCACGGTGCGCAGGCACTCGTCCTGCCGGTTGACGACCACCGCGCCGCCGGGCCGCCCGTCGCGCGCGGGGCGCAGCAGGTCGACGATGCGCGCCTTGGCCGCCAGGTACCGGTCCAGGTCGTGGTGGTAGTCCAGGTGGTCGCGGCCCAGGTTCGTCATCACGGCGACGTCCAGCTCCAGCCCCGCGGTGCGCCCCTGGTCCAGCGCGTGCGAGGACAGCTCCATCGCCACGCCGCGGCACCCGTTGGCCACCATGCGCCCGAGCAGGTCGAAGAACACCGGCCCGCCGGGCGTCGTCAGCGGCGCCGGCACGCACGCGCGGCCGTCGTCGTACTCGATGGTCCCGACCAGCCCGCAGCGCCCGCGCAGGGCGCCGACCAGGGCGCGCAGCAGGAACGCCGTCGTGGTCTTGCCGTTGGTGCCGGTCACCGCCGCGGTGCACAACTGCAGGTCGGGGTCGCCGGCCAGCCGCCGCGCCAGCAGCGCGGGCAACGGGCGCGTGTCGGCGGCCACCAGGACGCGCGCCGGGGCGCCGCCCGGCACGCACTTCGGGTCCTCGACGACCACGGCCGGGCAGCCGGCCGCGAGCGCGGCGGCCGCGAACGCATGCCCGTCGCCGCTCGAGCCGCGGACGGCCACGAACACGACGCCGGGGCCGGCCTCGCGCGAGTCGGCGGTCACCTTCGTGACCTGAACCGGGCCTGCCGCTTTCGCGTCCAGGCCCGGCACGTCGCGGCACAATGCGGCGAGGGTCAGTTCCACGTCGGCTCCATGGTGACGGTCACCGGCCCGCTCGGGCGCGGCCCGCCCGCGGCGATGTCCTGGGTGCTGGCGTAGCCCACGCCGTTGATGATAACCGGCAGGTTCAGCGCGGCCGCCAGGGCGCGCACCTCGCGGTTGCTCTTGCCGGTGAAGTCCGGGCACTGGTCGGGCGCGAGCCCGGCCGGCGTCACGGCGCCGCGGCCCGCGATGGTCACGGTCACGGTGGCGCCGGGCTGGCAGCGCGAGCCCGCGGCGGGCAGCTGGCCGACCACGACGCCGTCGGCGCCGGCGCCGCGGCAGCGCAGGCCGGCCGAGGCCAGCCGCTGGTCGGCGTGCGCGCCGCGCAGGTACAGCACGTCGGGCACTTCCACCATCTGCAGCGTGTCGCGCCGCGCCACGACGCCGGTGCGGCCGCCGGGCACGTCGCTCAGCAGGTCGGTGCAGCGCCGGATCTCCTCCAGCACGTCGCGGTACAGGGGCACCGCGCTCTGCGACGCGTAGTGGTGGGCGCGGTCCGGCTCGTCGAGGACCGCCAGGATGACCAGGCGCGGGTTGTTGATGGGCGCCATGCCGCCGAAGCTGGCCATGTAGGCACCCTCGGTGTACCCGCGGCCGTCGCGGCTCTTCTGCGCCGTGCCGGTCTTGCCGCCGCTGGCGATCCAGTCCAACTCGGTCAGCTTGCCGGTGCCCTCGTGGACGACGCGGGCCATCGCGCCGCGCAGGGTTTCAGCCAGGGGCGGGGCCATGACCTGGCGGATACTCGCCGGTTGGACCTCCTCGATGGCCCCGCCATCCCGGCTGCGGATCTCCTTCACGCAACGCGGCGCGTACAGCTGGCCGCCGTTGGCCACGGCGCACAGCGCCATGCCCAGCTGGATGGCCGTCGCCGACACGCCCTGCCCGATCGCGATGCACGGCTGGTCCGCGCCGTTCCACTTGTCGGCCTTGCGGAGGCTGCCGCGCGGCTGCGCCTGGTAAGGGAACTTCGTGCGCTCGCCGAAGCCGAGCGACGACAGCTCGCGGTAGAACTTCTCGCCCGGCAGCTTCATCGCCGCCTTGGCGAAGTAGACGTTGCTGGACACGGCCAGGGCCCCGGCGAAGCGCAGGCGGCCGTAGTTGTGGTTCTTGTCGTTCGAGATGCCGTACGGCGAGCCCGAGTTGTTGTCGCAGTCGATCACCGTGGTGGTGTCGATGGCGCCGCTGTGCAGCAGGGCGGCGCCGCTGAAGACCTTGAACAGCGAGCCCGGCTCGAACTGCGTCGTGAAGTTGCGGTTGTTCCACACCGCGGCGTCGGCCTGCTTCTCGGCGCGGGAGTCCAGCATCGGGTAGCTGGCGGCGCCCAGGACGTCGCCGTTGGCCGGGTCCAGCACCAGCACCGAGCCGCCCACGGCGTTCGTGGTCGCCACGGCCTCGCGCAGGCTCTGCTCGCAGATCTGCTGCACGTCGGCGTCCAGCGTCAGCATCAGGTCGCGCCCGTGCACGGGCTGCTTCACGATGATGCGGCCGAGCTTCTCGCCGGCCCGCGCCGACTGGATCTCGCGCGCCTGCCCCGGCTTGCCCGCCAGGTACTTCTCCAGCCCCGCCTCCAGGCCGGTGGAGCGGACCTCGGTCGGGTCCTGCCGGTAGAAACCGACCAGGCTGGCGGCCATGCCGTCGGTGGGATAGTAGCGCTTGCAGAAGTCGTCCATGGTGATGGCCGACCAGCGGCGCAACCGGGCCCGCTGCTCGGACTTCAGCACGACTTCCTTCGCCAGCACGACGTGGCGCGACGACGACGCGGCGATGGCCTGGCGGATCGACGCCTCCGGACGCTCGAGCACCTGGGCCAGGTCCGCCAGGAGGCGCGGGTCGTCATCCATCAGCTTCTTGGCGACGCCGATGGTGGTGGTCGTAACGGACACCGCCAACGGGCGACCGTGACGGTCGTAGATGTTGCCGCGCTCGGGCTCGATGGTGACGTCGCGCGACCACTGGCTGTTGCCGCGCGCCAGCCACTTGTCGTGCTCCAGCACCTGCACCTGCACGACGCGCGCGGTGATCAGGAGGCCGAAGGCCAGGACGATGATGCGGACGATCGCCAGGCGGCGGGTGCCGGCCCTGGTCGCTTCCTGCTGCGTCACGGGCGCTCCTTCGACTCGTGGCGAACGGGCTCAAGCGAGATCATGGCGCCCTCGAGGGGCTCGCCCGACGGTTCGGCCGCCATCGCCGAACCGGCGCCGCCGAGCCGGCCCAGGATGCTCTGCATGCGTCCCTGCGGCCGCTCGGGCACGTGGTTGACGGCGATCAGCGTCAGGCCGGGGTCGGCCGCGACCTCGAGGCCCAGTTCCTTCCGGGCCCGGTCGGTGATGACCGGCAGCGACGTCTGGTTGTTCCACTCCGCGAGCAATAGCGCACCTTCGGCGTCGGCGCAACGACGCAATGCCTCGAGCGACGAGATGTGGCGGCGCAGCATCGTCACCTCGTTCGAGACATGGATCGCCGCCGCGAAGAACACGCCGACGAGGAACAATCCCAGGGCGACCAGGCCCTTGCGCCCCCGCATGACGCGGCGGCGATGGGCCATGGTCGCCCCCTGGCGGGCGGCCAGGGAACCGACGGGAGCCAGCGAAAATCCTGATCCTCTGCGCATGCTGTCTCCTTGCGGGCGGCCGTGGCCGTCCGCCTCAAGTGTTGGCGTTGCCGATGATCTCGACGGCCCGCAGCTTCGCGCTGCGCGACCGGGGATTGCCGTCCTGTTCCGCCTGCGTGGCGACCACCGCGCCGCGCGTCAGCGGCCGCACCCAGGCCCGGTGGCCACAGGCGCAGACCGGCGCGTCGGGCGGGCACACGCAGTCGCGGCGCTCGCGGTCGATGAACCGCTTGACGAGCCGGTCCTCGAGCGAGTGGTACGAAATGACGACGACGCGGCCGCCGGGGCGCATCACGCGGCCCAGCGAGGCCAGGACGTCGGCCAGGGCGCCGAGCTCGTCGTTGACCGCGATGCGCAGCGCCTGGAAGACGCGGCTGAGCACGGGCTCGGGCTTGACGCCGCGCGGGATCGAAGCCTGCACGGCCTCGCGCAGCTGTGTCGTGGTCGCGACCGGCTCCTCGACGCGGCGGCGCACCAGCTCGCGCGCGATGCGGCGGCTGCCGCGTTCCTCGCCCCACTTCCACAGCAGGTCGGCGATCGCGGCCTCTTCCAGCGTCGCGATCAGGTCGGCGGCCGTCACGCCGCGCGTCTGGTCGAAACGCAGGTCGAGCGGGCCGTCGGCGCGGTAGCTGAAGCCCTTGCCGGGGTCGTCCAGCTGGCGCGAGCTGACGCCCAGGTCCAGCAGCAGGCCGTCGGCGCCGTCCCAGCCCGCGGCGCACAGCGCGCCCGGCAGGTCGCGGAACGAGCCGTGGTGGCAGCGCAATCCCGGCTGCCGGGCGGCCAGGTCGCGGCAGGCGGCCTGCGCCACCATGTCCAGGTCGACCCCCAGAACGTCGGCGCCGGCCTCGAGGAGGCCGGACGCGTGCCCGCCGAATCCGAAGGTGCCGTCGATGATCCGCCGGCCCGGGCCCGCCGCGAGGAGACCGAGGGTCTCCTCGCGCAGCACCGGGACGTGCGGCGTGGCGATCATGGCATGACGTCGGAGCGCGCTCCGGCCGGCTGCCGCCAGGCGGCCATCGCCGCCGGCGTGGCGCCCAACTCGCGATCCCAGTCTTCCATGACCACGATCGCCTTCAGGTAGTCGCTCCAGCCATGCAGGTACAGCGTGTGGCGGAACGCGCCGAGGCGGCGGTTCCAGGCGATGAGCGCGCCGGTGGCGCGGTAGTCCAGGTGGGTCAGCCGCGTGCCGTCCAGGATGACCCGGAAGCCGCGGCGATCCAGGCGCGGCGTCACGCGGCTGATCAGCCGCTCGACGCCTTCACGGTCGAGGATACCCGAGAGAGAGACCCGGACAGTCCGGTCATGCTGTCTGATCTCGATCTCCGTATGGGTGCCGGCGGCCTCCTGCCAGGGGGACGTCCGGGCCAGCTCTCTCGGTGTCACGGGATCCTTCCCTCTTCGCGGCCCGTCCGTGGGCCTTCCAGCGCGTGTCGTGTTCCGTGCTCCGCTCGGTCTTCCGTGCCCTGGCCCGCTGTTGGATCTTGCCGCCGGGCGGGCGCCGATCCTTCGGCGCCCCTGCTGCCCGGCTGTACCCGGCCGGCCTCCCTGCCGCCGGTTTTCGTCCGCTACCCGAAGGTCAGCGGAAGAACTCGTCGTCGAACGCGTCGTCGCCATCCTGCTGCGCATCGCGGGCGGCCAGCGCCTCGGGCGACCACAGCTCCATGTACGACCCCACGCCCAGCACCGTGATCTTCTTGTCGATCCCGAACTCGGCCAGCCGCTCCGGCGCGATCGCGACGCGTCCCTGCGCATCGACCGTCACCTGCGCGCTGTTGGCCGACATCCGCCGCAGGTAGTCGCGCAGCTTCTGGCTGGGCGGCTGCTTCCGCAGGCGGTTGAAGTTCGCGACCCAGACGTCGTACGGCTGCAGGCTCAGCGTCCCGTCCGCGCCGCGCGACACCATGTACTTCTCTTCGGACTGGTCGGCGCCGGCCTGCCGCAGCCGGAACGGCAGCGCAAAGCGGCCCTTGGCATCCACCGCACGGGTGTACGACCCGTGGAAGGTGAAGGCGAAGGCCTCGTCGGCAGCTGTCGTCGGCGTGAAGTCCACCGTGCGCGTCCCCTGGTTCATTCCCGGTTGGATGGTTGATGGCGGGCTGCGGGACCTCCTGTCCCCCTGGTGCCGATCCGTCGGCTCCCGCCATCAACCTCCGAAATCACCGCGATTCACCTTTTTTCACCACCAGTCAC
>CAINDZ010000576.1 GCA_903847545.1 uncultured bacterium
GGCGTCGCGGGCGGATCGTAGGCGGCGCCCCGGACAGGTGTCAAGGCGGCCCTGAGCGGCCGGCCCAGGCGCCCAGCCAGACGGTCGAAACCCGTCTTTCGCCGCTGCGGGTGTCCCAGCGGACGGCCAGCGAACCCTGCAGGTCGGTGCGCCGGACGGGCACGGTGTCGGCGCCGGCGACATAGGGCCCGTGGCTGGGGTGGCCATACCGGTTTCCCACCCCGCAGCTGACCAGGACGAGCTCCGGGCGCAGGCGTTCGAGCCACGAATCGCCGCCCGAGGTGTCGCTGCCGTGGTGGCCGGCCTTCCAGGCCCCGGCCCCGCCCAGCCCGGGATGGCGGGCCAGCAGCCGCCGCTCGCCGCCCTCTTCCAGGTCCCCGCTCCAGACCAGCCGCACATTGTCGCGTTGCCGCACCACGAGCACGAGCGAGCAGTCGTTTTCCGGCGTGCGGGCGGCGTCGGGATCGCTGCCGCCGAGCAGCGACACCTCCCAGTCGCGCCACCGGTGCAGGACCGTCGGCGGCGGGTCGGTCGTCACGCGCGCCGTATCGGGCAGCCCGGCGAGGGCGCGCGCGGCCCGCCCCCCGCACCACCAGTGGTCCACGCGCAACGTCGCGGCCGCGGCCCGCGCCCCGCCGGTGTGGTCACGGTGGCCGTGCGTCAGCACCGCCGCGTCCAGGCTCCGGATGCCGCGGCGGTGCAGCCAGGGCAGCACCTCGCGCGAGAACGGCCCCTCGACGGCGCCTCGCCCGCCGTACACCCCCGCCGTGTCCAGCAGGACGCGCCAGCCGTCGGGAAACGCCAGCAGGCCGCAGTCGCCCTGCCCGACGTCGAGCACGTGCAGGGTGATGTCGCCGGGACGCCACGGCGCCCGCGCCGGCGCCCCGGCCAGCAGCGGGCCGGCGACCGCGGACGCCGCCAGCACGGCCACCGACAGAGCCGGCCTCCCGGCGCGCGTGGCCCGCGACAGCAACACCAGCATCACGACGCCGAGCGCCAGCCAGGCAACGACACGCGCCGGCGACATAGGCATCATCCCCACGTCCCAGTCGCCGGTGCGCGCCGCGGCCCAGGCGACCGCGGCGCCCATCACGCGCCACAACAGCCAGGCCAGCGCGCCGCAGGCATGGCCCGCCGGCGGCAGCACGGCGACGAGTGCCATGCCGATGACCGTGACCCACACGGCCAGGCCGAACAGGGGAACAGCCACCAGGTTGGCCAGCGGCGAGACCAGGCTGAGCCGGCCGAAGGCCAGCGCGGTGACCGGCAGCGTGGCCCACTGCGCCGCCACGGTGACGGCGATGCCGCTGCCGAGCCACGTCCAGGGACGCCGGTTGCCCAGCCGCAGGCCGTCGGTGACGCGGCTGACGGCGAGGATGCCCCCGGCCGCGACGAACGACAGGTGCAAGCCGACGTCGAGCGCGGTGCGCGGATCCCACGCGATGCACAACGCGTACAGCAGGCCCAGCGCGCGCAGCGCGTCGAGCCGGCGACCCAGGCACGGGGCGGCAAGGGCCAGGGCCCCGGCCCCGGCGGCGCGGATGACGCAGCTGGGCAGGCCGGTGATCACCGCATAGGGCGCCAGCAGCAGCAGGACGGGCACGGCCGCCAGCACCGGCCCCGCGCCGGCGGCGCGCGCGGGCGCCATCAGCAGGGCCAGCAGGATGCCCACATGCAGGCCGCCGACCGAGAACAGGTGCACCAGCCCGAGGTCGGTGTACGGCTCGCTCAGTTCCCGGCTGCCGGGGTCGCGCGCGCCGAGGATGACCGAGGCCCCGAGCGACGCCTCGCGCGGCGGCAGGATGCGGTCCAGCGTGCCGCGCAGCGCCGCCTGCAGCGGCGCCAGCACGCGGATGCCGACCCACGCGGCGACGTCGCCCGGGCCGGGCGGGAACAGGCGCGCATCGTCGGCGCGGGCGGTCCACTCGAGGTCGCGTCCCGCGAGGTGCAGGCGGTAGTCGAAGCCGCCCTCGATGCCGGCGCCGCGCGGTCGCGCGAGCCGCACGCGCGCGCTGAAGACCTGCCCGATGGCGGGCGCGGGGCCGCGGCCGGTCACCAGCACGCCCTGACCCGCGGCGACCAGGCCGGCGGCCGGGCCCGCGACCTCGACGGCCAGCAGGCGGGCCGGCGATCGCCACCGCCCGTCGCCCGTGGGCGCGGGCCAGCCGCTCGCGCGCA
>CAINDZ010000577.1 GCA_903847545.1 uncultured bacterium
CTCGTAGGCGATCATGATGCCGACCAGCGCCTCGCGCCCGTCGCGACCGCAGGCCTCGGCCGGCGACAGCGCCCCGAAGATGATGTCCGACGGGTGGCTGGGGTCCTGCTCCCAGAAGATGTCGTTGTAGTCGAGCGCCCGGATCAGCAGGCTGTTCATCAGCGACGCGTTCGCCGCGTTCGTCTTCTCGCCCGTGCCGATCAGCGTGGCCTCGGGCGTGCCGCCCTGCCGGCGGATGAAGCGGTACATCGCCCCCATGTCCGGGTTGCGGACGGCGGCCAGGGCGCAGCCCACCGAGTCCAGCAGGAAGCGTTTGGCTTCCTTGACGTCGGCGGCCGGCAGGTCGTCGAAGCGCAGTCCGGCGGCGTACTCGGCCATGGTGCGCGTCAGGCTCGGGCGGGCGTTGCTCATCTGGGTCCTCCGGAAGGCGTTGCGGTTCAGGCTTCGTCGGCCAGCGGGAGCCGCGACCAGGCCGGCGAAACGGCATCGTCGCTGTCGACGATGACCGCGTCCAGCAGCCGCTCCACCCGCACGCCGGTGTTCTGTTGGTTCATCGCGACCACGGCCCGGTTCCAGCCGTCCAGCCAGGTCTCCAGGCGCAGCCGCTGCTCATCGCTGCCGTTGAAGCGGACCACGAGGTCGATGTCGCTCTCGGGGCCGGCCTTGCCCTCGGCCACCGAGCCGCGCAGGTAGACCGCGCCCACGCCGCTGGCTGCGGGGTCCAGTCCGCGCGCCAGTTCCTCGGCCACCAGGCGCCGCCAGCGGGCGTGGCGCATGGGCGAGCCGGCGCCGGTGTTGGCCCCGCGGCCGCCGGCGACGTTGCGCCGGTCGCCGGGCTCCTCCAGCACGGCCACGGCGTGGTCCAGGTCGGCGTTCTGGTAGACGCGCAGCACGCGCCCGTGCGTGGCGGCGGGCACGTCGATCACCCGCACGCAGCCCTCGAGCGCGGCGTGGTCGGGCAGCAACGCGGCCAGCCGGTTGGGCGCCGCCATCAGGAACGACTCCTGGAACACGACGCCGGGGTCGTCCGGGTACAGCGGCAGGTAGCGGATGCCGGCCTCGACCAGGTCCTGGAAGAAGTGCGTGCCGAAGCTGAGGTCGGGCACGTAGTCGCCCTTGCGACGCGCCACCTCGACCAGCATTGCCGTGTTGTTGATGTCGGCGTAGGTCACCGACACGCCCAGCTTGATGTCGCCGCGGCTGCCCCAGCGCCCGGGCCCGACCAGGATGAACGACCGCTTCGGCAGCAGTTGGTTCAGCGCGCCCACCACGCGGCCCACCGAGCGCATCGTCTCGACGTCGGGCAGGGCAGCATAGGCATCGGGAGCGACGAAAACGACGTGCGTGATGTCCGGCACCAGCCCGTTCGACACGAAGCGGTTCGCCGTGAACAGCACGTCGTCCGGGCTCGGGTCGTGCGGGATCAGGGAAGGCACGGTATCGCCGGACATCGCCTGCGGGCGGCACTGCAGCAGGTAGAAGTCCTTGCCGTCGTGGGCGAACTCGATGTCCACCGGCGACTGCAGGTACATCTCGAGCGTGCGCAGCAGCGCGTGGATGCGCGGCACGAAGTCGGTGCCGTCCAGCAGGGCGCGCATGTCGGCCACCAGGTCGTCGTGCGCCGGGTCCATCATCAGCCGCGGCACGCGCACCAGGTTGCCCGCGCGCAGCACCGAGAAGACCTTCTCCACCAGCGGGTAGTCGTCGCCCGCCGCCTTCAGCAGGTCGGCCAGCTCGACCGACTCGAACCGCGCCGTTTCCAGGTTGATGACGTCGGCCCGCCGCGGGCTGTAGCGCAGCGTCTCCTGCAGCGAGGCGTGCGCGCGCAGGCCCTTGCGGCCCGGCACCGCCAGCACCGGGTAGTCGTCCGCCACGCGGTCGACGGCGCTCGTGCCCAGGCCCGGCACCAGGCGGATGAGGCCGTCCTCGCGCCGGATGCGCGGCGACCAGCGGAACTCGTTCAGGCTGAAGGCCACGCCGGCGAACGCGGGCAGCCACCAGGGACCGACGCGCGTGCCGACCACCTCCTGGATGAGGATGCCCATCTCCTCGACGAACTCCTGCAGGCCGCGCTCGCGCCGGTACTCGATCGGGTCGGGGCCCAGGATCGAGGCCCACACCTCGGCGACGGCGTCCTCCATCGCGGCCAGGCGCTCCTCGCGCGTGCCCGTGTTGGGCAGGAACAGGCTCTTGTACTTGCCCGAGAAGGCGGTGCCGAAGCGGTCCTCCAGCAGCGACGAGCTGCGGATGATCAGCGGCACGTCGCCGAAGTAGTCCAGCGCCCGCGACAGCCCCTCGACCAGCTCGGGCGGGAACGGGCTGTTCTTGAACAGCTGGACCATGTTCGGGTACTCGCGCCGGACCTGGCTGATGTCCTTGAACTTCTGGTCCATGACGTCGTCGAGGTCGTTCAGGCGGATGAAGTCCATGATGACGTCGGAGACGATGTGCCAGGTGCGCGGCGTCTTCACCTCGCCCACGCCCAGCTCGCGCGCCTCGGGCTGCTCGAGGATCCAGCCGGCCAGCAGCAGGCCCGCGGCCTTGCCCCCCAGCTTGCCGTAGCAGCCGCGCGTCATGATGACGCGGTCGAGCAGGTCATGGAAGTCTGTGATGCGCGCGACTTCCTTCGCGACGTTGATGTAGTCGAGCTGCTCGCTCAGGAAGCGCTGGATGAGCGAGACGCGCAGGCTCTTGAGCGTGCTCGGCGCCAGGCCGCTGCGCCCGCGCAGCACGTCGTTGTAGCGGCGGATGGCCTCGGCAATCTCGGGCATGGTGCTGCGCGGGTCGGCCACCACGGTGCCGAAGAAGCTGGCCTCGTCCTCCTTCAGCCAGCGCTGCAGCCGCTCGGAGATCTCCTCGTCGGGCAGGTAGCGGGCCGCCAGGTCGAACGGCGCGCCGGTCATCAGGGGCGAGTGCTCGAGCGGCACGCGCGTGCCGGGCATCTTGCCGGCGCCGCCCTGCCCCTCGCCGCGCGACAGGCCGCCGCCGGGGTCGACCTCGGCCAGCATCCCCTGCGCCTCGCTCAGGCCGATGGAGCAGAGGTGGTTCAGCATCTTCCTGGAAACGCGAACGAACTGCCGGCCACGACCCTGACGGATCACGTCCAGCAGTTCGCGCCAGGGGACGGCAGCATGCGCGCGGCGGGAGTCGTCCGCCTGCCCGCCGCGCGCGCTGTCCATTCCTAGACCCAGCCCCGGTCGCGGCAGGCCGCCGCGACGCGGTTGACGGCCACCACGTAGGCGGCGTCGCGCATGTACAGCTTCTTGTTCCGGGCGAGGTCGCTGACCGAGTGGTACGCCGCGGTCATCTTGGCGTCCAGCTTGTTCAGCACGTCGTCGCGGTCCCAGAAGTAGTTCATGTTGCACTGGACCTGCTCGAAGTAGCTGCAGGTCACGCCGCCGGCGTTGGCCAGGAAGTCGGGGATGTTGAAGATGCCCCGCTTCGCCAGCACGAGGTCGGCCTCGGGCGTCGTCGGGCCGTTGGCGCCCTCGACGACGACCTTGACCTTCTTGCTGATCTTCTCGACGTTCGCGCCCGTGATCTGGTTCTCGATCGCGGCCGGGATCAGGATGTCGACTTCGCGGTCCAGCCACGCCTCGCCCGGCAGGATCTCGTAGCCGAGCTCGCGGGCCTTGGCGGGATCGATGCCGCCGAATCGGTCGGTGATGGCCTGCAGCTGCGCCAGGTCGACGCCCGCGGCCTTGTGGTACGAGACCGACTTCTGCTCGGCCTGGTTCCAGCTGGACACGCAGACGACCTTGCCGCCCATGCGGTGGTACAACTCGATGGCGTACTGCGCCACGTTGCCGAAGCCCTGCACGCTGGCCGTCGTGGCCTTGACGTCGATGCCCAGTTCCTTCAGCGCCTCGCGCAGGCAGAACACGGCGCCGTAGCCCGTGGCCTCGGTGCGGCCCAGCGAGCCGCCCATGCCGACCGGCTTGCCGGTGATCATGCCCGGGTAGCGGCCGCCGCGGATGGTCTCGAACTCGTCGAGCATCCACAGCATGTGCTGCGGGTTGGTCATCACGTCGGGAGCCGGGACGTCCTCGACCGGGCCGACGTTCTTGTTCATCTGGCGCACCCAGCCGCGGCAGATCGCTTCCTGCTCGCGCGCGCTGAGGTTGTGCGGGTCGCAGATGACGCCGCCCTTGCCGCCGCCCAGCGGGATGTCCGCCACGGCGCACTTCCAGGTCATCCACATCGCCAGCGCCCGCACGGTGTCGATCGTCTCCTGCGGGTGGAAGCGGATGCCGCCCTTCGCGGGACCGCGCGCGTCGCTGTGCTGGACGCGGAAGCCCTCGAACACCTTCACCGTGCCGTCATCCATGCGGACGGGAATGCTGAAGTGGAACTCGCGCAGCGGGCTGCGGAGCAGGTCGCGCGTCCCCTGGTCGAGGCCGATGAGGTCGGCGCTCTTGTCGAACTGGGCACGGGCCATCTGGAACGGATTGAACGAAGCGTCGTGAGCCATCCTGGTCACCCCTGGTTGAGCCGGGGCGCGTCCTGCGCGCCCAAACGTGGGATTGACGGAAAAATCACAACTGGACCGCCCCGGGGCAAGGAGAATCGGATTTTTCCGCGCGGCCCCGCGAAATCCCGGTTTCAGGACCCATCCTCGGCGTCGACATCCGGCCTGAGAACGACGCCTCGCCGCGTCCGCCCGTCGATCAGCACCGTCAGCGGCGTCCGCAACCGCAGGTGCCGGACGAACGTCCCGGCGGCCACCGGCACCTGTGCGTCCAGCCAGTCCCAGTCCAGCCGCCCCCCGGGCGTGCCCGCGCCGGCCGTCAGGTA
>CAINDZ010000578.1 GCA_903847545.1 uncultured bacterium
CGCCGGCAGGTCGTCTTCGT
This sequence comes from uncultured bacterium, assembly GCA_903847545.1. Taxonomy (GTDB): domain Bacteria; phylum Krumholzibacteriota; class Krumholzibacteriia; order LZORAL124-64-63; family LZORAL124-64-63; genus CAINDZ01. The sequence goes on from CAINDZ010000578.1 coordinate 21, forward strand.
GGCCCTGGGCGGCGGGCGCTTCTCGCCGCGCGAGGTGTCGGTGGGCGAGCGCAGCGAGGGCCGCGCGCAGGTGCTGTCGGGCCTCGAGCCCGGCGAGCAGGTGGTCGTCAAGGCGGCGTTCCTGCTGGACAGCGAGTCGCGCATCCGCTCGGCGCTCATGCCGCCGCCCGGTGAGCCGGCGGCCGGCGGGCACGACCACGTCGGCGCTGCCGCCGAGGGCGCGGGCGGTCCGCGATGATCAGCCGCGTGATCGCCTTCTCGGCGCGCAACCGCCTCCTGGTGCTGACCCTGACGGCGCTGGCGTGCGCCTATGCGATCCACTCGCTGCGCTCGCTGCGGCTGGACGCGCTGCCCGACCTTTCGGACACGCAGGTCATCGTCTACTCGAAGTGGGACCGCTCGCCCGACCTGGTCGAGGACCAGGTCACCTACCCCATCGTCAGCGGCCTGCTGGGCACGCCCGGGGTGAAGGCCATTCGCGGCTACTCGGACTTCGGGTACTCGTTCGTCTACGTGGTCTTCAACGACGGCACCGACCTTTACTGGGCGCGCTCGCGCGTGCTGGAGTACCTCAATGCGCTGCAGGACCGCCTGCCCGAGGGCGTGACACCCTCGCTGGGACCCGACGCCACGGGCGTGGGCTGGGTGTTCCAGTACGCGCTCGTCGACCCCGACCACCGCCACGATCCGGACGAGCTGCGCACGTACCAGGACTGGACGCTGCGCTACGCGCTACAGTCGGTCGAGGGCGTCAGCGAGGTGGCGACCGTCGGCGGCTATGCGCGCCAGTTCCAGGTGACGGTCGACCCCGTGCGGCTGGCGGCGCTGCAGGTCCCGCTGATGGACGTCGTCGCCGCCGTTCGCGGCGCGAACAGCGAGGCCGGCGGCCGGCTGCTGGAGTTCAGCGGCGCCGAGTACATGATCCGCGCCCGCGGATATGCGCGCACCGTCGAGGACTTCGGGCGCACCGTGGTCATGGCGATGCCCGGCGGCGTGCCGGTGCTGCTGCGCGACGTGGCCACGATCGGCCTGGGGCCGGAGATGCGCCGCGGCGTGTCCGACCTGGACGGCAAGGGCGACGCCGTGGGCGGCATCGTCGTCATGCGCCAGGGCGAGAACGCCCTGAACGTCATCAACCGCGTGAAGCAGCGGCTGCACGACCTGGAGCCGGGCCTGCCCGAGGGCGTCAAGGTGGTCACCACCTACGACCGCGGCGACCTCATCACGCGCGCCATCCACACGCTCACGCACGAACTGGTCGTGCAGATGATCATCGTGTCGCTGGTCATCCTGGTCTTCCTGTGGCACCTGCCGTCGGCCATCGTGCCCATCATCACGATCCCCGTCTCGGTGCTGCTGGCGTTTATTCCCCTGCAGCTGGCCGGCGTGTCCATCAACATCATGTCGCTGGCGGGCATCGCCATCTCGATCGGCGTGCTGGTGGACGGCGCCATCGTCGAGGTGGAGAACGCCTACAACCGCATCCACCTGTGGGACCTGGGCGGGCGCAAGGAGGACTTCCACGAGGTGCGCCTCAAGGCGCTCCAGGAAGTGGGCCCATCGGTCTTCTTCTCGCTGCTGGTGATCGCCGTGGCGTTCATCCCCGTGTTCACGCTGGTCGACCAGGAAGGCCGCCTGTTCAAGCCCCTGGCGTACTCCAAGAACCTGGTGATGGCGCTGGCCGCCATCCTGGCCGTCACGCTGGACCCGGCCATGCGGATGATGTTCGCGCGCATCGAGCCGTACCGCTTCAAGCCGCGGGCGCTGGCCAGGCTGGCGACGACGGCGCTGATCGGCACCTACCACGCCGAGGAGAAGCACCCGATCAGCCGCGCCATCTTCCGCGTGTACGACCCCGCCTGCCGGTTCGTGCTGCGGCGGCCGCGCACGGTGATCGCCGCGGCGCTGCTGCTGGTGGTGGCCACGGTGCCGGCCTACCTGCGCCTGGGCACCGAGTTCATGCCGCCGCTGAACGAGGGCTCGATCCTGTACATGCCGACGACGCTGCCGGGCATCTCGACGGCGCAGGCCCTGGAAC
>CAINDZ010000579.1 GCA_903847545.1 uncultured bacterium
ATCCGGGGTGGATGTGTTGCGGAGGCATCATACGGATCGGGGCGGGGCGCGGCAATGTGCCGGCGGCAGATGGTTGATATGTCAACCAGATTGACTTTCGGTCCCTGCACCGCGCCAGGCGCTTGCCGGGACCGCGATAAGCATGATGTCAACATTGTTGACCAATGGCCTACACCGCCACAACGCCCATACCTGGCAGCGCCTTGCCGACAAACGACAATCTTGTTGACGGTCGACCCACCCCCGGTAAAGCTGCATACGGAACACCGTCTTCAGCCGACCACGGAGGGTCGCCCGTGTCCGAACCCCAGCTGCAGCCCCTGCCCGCGCCCGACCCGCAGGCGGTCTTCGCCCTCGGCGGCCTCATCACCGTGGCCCGGCGCCTGGCCGAGGATCTCGAGCACGCCGCCCGCCTGTTGCACCATGGCGACGACCTGACCGTGGCCGAGCGCCGGCTGCTGCTGCTGCTGCGCCAGGGCGGGCCGCAGACCATCCCACAGCTGGGCGCCCGGCGCGAGGCGTCGCGCCAGTACATCCAGCAGGCGCTGGCGCCGCTGGTGGAGCGGGGGCTGGTCGCGTGGCAGGACAATCCCCGGCACCGGCGCTCGCGCCTGGCCGTGCTCACCGATGAAGGGGTGCAGATGGCGCGCCGCGTCATGCAGCGCGAGGGCGAGCTGGTGCGGCGGCTGGCCGTCGGCGCCGACCTGGCGCGCGTGACGGCGGCCGTCGAGGCGCTGCGCGAGCTTGACGAGCACCTGCGGCAGGCGGCTAGCCCGCCGCCATCGCCAGCCCCGCCAGCCGGCCCGTCGTCCAGCACGACTGGAAGTTGAAGCCGCCCGTCACGCCGTCGATGTCCAGCACCTCGCCCGCCAGGTAAAGGCCGGGGCGCACGCGGCTTTCCATCGTGCGGAAGTCCACCTCGCGCAGGTCGACGCCGCCGCAGGTGACGAACTCCTCCTTGTGGACGCTCTGGCCGGTGGTTGCCAGGCGCGTGGCGCAGAGCGCAGCGCCCAGCTGTTCGCGCGCGGCGCGGCCGAGGTCGCCCCAGCGCAGGGGCTCGGCGGCGCCGGCGTGCGCGGCCAGCGCCGCCCACAGGCGCTTCGGCAGGCCGCCCGGCCCGCCCAGGGCCACCGCCTGCTTTCCGTGGGCGCGGGCGAACTCCTGCAGCAGCGCGTCGATGTGCGCCGGCCCGACGTCGGGCAGCCAGTCGATGCGCAGCTCGGTGCGGTAGCCGCAGTCGTGCAGCAGCCGCGCCGCCCAGGCCGACAGCACCAGCACCGCCGGCCCGCTTACCCCGCGGTGGGTCACCAGCACGGGCCCGCGCCGGGTGATCGCGCCCACCGCCACCTCGGCGTCGGGCACCGCCACGCCGGCCAGCGCCGTCAGCCACGGGGCCGCGCAGTCCAGGCTGAACAGCGACGGCACCGGCGGCACCACCGAGTGGCCCAGCGCCGCGGCCAGCGCGTAGCCGTCCTCGCTCGAGGTGCGCCCGCCGGTCGCCAGCAGCACGCGGTCGGCCTGCAGCACGGCGCCGTCGGGCAGCGTCACCGCGAAGCCGCCGCCGGGCGCGGCGGCCACCCTGCGCGCGCCGCAGCCCAGTCGCAGGTCCACGCCCAGGTCGCGCGCCGCGTCCAGCAGGGCGCCGGCGATGGTGCGCGCGTCGTTGCTCACCGGGAACATCCGCCCGTCGGGCTCGGCCTTCAGTTCGACGCCGCGCGCGGCGAACCAGGCGACGACGTCGGCCGGGCCGAAGCGCGTCAGCGGCCCGCGCAGCTCGCGGCCGCCGCGCGGGTAGCGCGTCACCAGCTCGCGGGGGTCGAAGCAGGCGTGGGTCACGTTGCAGCGGCCGCCGCCCGACACCAGCACCTTGGCCAGCGCCCGCGCCGACTTCTCGAGCACGACCACGGGCACGTCGGGCGCCGCCTCGCGGGCGGTGATGGCCGCGAACAGTCCGGCCGGTCCGGCGCCGATGACCACGATCATGGAAGGTGCCTGCCTCCGAGGGGGTGTGCGGATGGCGCCGGGCGCCGCTACCATGACAAGGATGCCGCAACCCGCCGCGCCGAACCAGCGGCGATTTCCGCGAAAGGACGACGCATGACCCGCCTTTACCTCACCGCGCTGGCCCTGGCCCTGGTCGCCACGCCCGCCCTGGCAGAGTTGCAGGGCTTCCTGGCCCCGCTGGCCCCGGTCGTCGGTCGCTCGTACACGGCGACGATGAGCCCGCCGGGCGCCCAGCCCGCCGTGGTGGACGTGCAGTTGTGGGAGGAGATCCTCGGCGGCAAGGGCGTGCGCATCACGCACTCGATCAACGGCGGAGACTACGGCGGCCAGTCGCTCATCACCTGGGACGAGACGAAGCAGTCACTCGTCTACTTCTACGCGACCACGGCCTCGTTCCACACCGAGGGCACCCTCTATGCCGCGGGCGACTCGCTGCTGACCCACGAGGTCATCGTCGGCCAGGCGGGCGACATCACCGAGGTGCGCGGCGTCACGCGCCGCACCGACACGGGCATGGTCGTGCGCACCGAGCGCAAGGTGCAGGGCCAGTGGCTGCCGCACCGCGCCTCGACCTACGTCGAGACGCCGGGCGCGGTGCCCACCTTCCGCTAGCCGCAGAGGCCGAGCGCGCGGATGGCCCCGATCACGGCGTCGTGCGCCGGCCCGCAGGTCGCCACAACGCCGGCGTCGACCACCAGCTTGGCCCCGCGCGAGAAGTCGAGCGGCCGGCCGGCGATGTCCGTCACCGTGCCGCCGGCCTCGGTCACCACCAGCGCGCCGGCGGCGTGATCCCAGATGTTCTCCGCATAGCCCCGGCGGTTCGGCATGCGCAGGTAGGCGTCGGCCTCGCCGCGCGCGACCACGCCGTACTTGGCCTGGCTGTCCATGCGCACGGGCACGGCCGTGACGCCCAACCGCGAAGTCACGCGCGCCGCGTTGTCGTGCGACGAGTGCGCCGCCTCCACCGACTCGCTGAACCGCAGCGCCGCCGCCTCGGCGCGGCCGCTGGTGCGCAGGCGCACCGGCTCGCCCTCGCCCAAGAGCGGCGCCTGCCACGCGCCGCCGCCGGCCAGGGCGGCGAAGAGCGTGCCCGCGCCGGCCTCGCCGTCGGCGGAAGGACCCAGGCTCGGGCAGCCCATCACCGCGGCCGCCAGCCGGCCCTCGATCAGCAGCGCCAGCGCGATGGCGTACTGCCCGCCCCGCAGGAAGCCCTTCGTGCCGTCGACGGGGTCCAGCGTCCAGTAGCGCGGCGCGTGCTCGTGCAGGTGGCCGTGGTCGATCCACGCGCACACGTCCGCGGCCGTCGC
>CAINDZ010000580.1 GCA_903847545.1 uncultured bacterium
CGACCCGCGCTGTGGGACGCGCTGCTGTGCCTGGTGCCCGATTTCCAGGGCCACACCGGCGACCGCGCCGAGGTGCCGCCCGCCGGCGGCCCCGCGGCGGGCGGCGACTGACGATGGCCGGCCTCTCCCTGCGCCGCAACTTCGCCTGGACGCTGGTCGGCAACGTCGTCTACGCCGCGTGCCTGTGGGGGCAGTTGGCGCTGCTGACCAAGCTGGGCGGCGCCGACGTCGTCGGCCGCTTCTCGCTGGGCTCGGCCATCGCCTCGCCCGTCTTCATGTTCGCCCAGCTCAGCCTGCGCCCGGTGCTGGCTTCCGACGCCCGCGGCGAGTTCGCGTTCCAGGACTACCTCGGCCTGCGCGTGGCGCTGCTGCCGGCGGCGATGCTCCTGGTCGTGGTTGTCGGGTGGGCCGCATATTCGCCGGCGCAGGCGCTGGTCATCGCGCTGTTCGGCCTCGCGCGCGTGGTCGAGTCGATGGCCGACATCTACTTCGGCTTCCAGCAGAAGCAGGAGCGCATGGACCTGGCCGCGGTGTCGCTCGTGCTCCGCGGCCTCGCGGCGCTGGCCCTGTTCGGCGGTGTCTTCAAGGCGACCGGCTCGCTCAGCCTGAGCCTGGGGGCGATGGTGGTGGGCTGGGTGCTGGTGCTGCTGGCGTACGACCTGCCGTACACCGCCCGACTGGTGCGCGCCTGCGCGGGGCAGTCGCTGCGCCCGCGCTTCGACCGCGACGCGATGCGACGCCTGTTCGTGATGGCGCTGCCGATGGGCACGGTCTTCCTGGCCATCCAGTTGCGCACGACGCTGCCGCGGACGATGCTCGAGCGCGGGCACGGCGAGGCCGAGCTGGGCATCTTCTCGGCGCTGTCCTACCTGGTCATCGCCGGCAGCACGGTGACGCAGGCGCTGTCGCAGTCGGCGCTGGCGGGCCTGGGTCGCGACGTGGCCGACCGCAACGTGGCCGGGTTGCGGCGGCGCATTCGCCAGCTGGTGCTGCTGGGCTCGGGCATCGGCGTCGCCGGCGTGGCCGTGTCGCTGGTGGCCGGCGGGCCGCTGCTGTCGCTCATCTACACGCCCGAGTACGCCGCGCACGTGCCCCTGCTGGTGCTGATCATGGCAGGCGGCGCAGTGCTCTACGTGGGAAGCCTGCTGGGGGCTCCCGCGACCGCCATGCGCGCGTTCGCCAGCCAGTTGTGGGTGCACGGGACGCAGCTGGTGGTCATGCTCGGGGCCGGCCTCGTGCTGCTGCCGCGGCTGGGCACGATGGGCGCCGCCTGGATGATGCTCATCGGCTCGGTGTGGGTGACCGCCGGCACGTGGTGGATCGTGCAGCGCGGCCTGAAACGGCTGGAGGCGGCGCCATGATGGGCTTCGCCGACGTCCTGTGGCTGCTGCTGTTCGCGCTGCTGGGCGCGTCGTCCCTGCTGTGGTCGCGGCGCCTGTACGACCACTGGTTCTCGCCGCTGACCATCTTCTTCGGCGTCAACTGCCTGTCCCTCTGCGGGTACCACCTGCGGCTGCTGGACATGAAGGACGTCTCGCTCCTCGTCCACCTCGTCGTCGTGACGTGCCTACTGGCCTTCGCCGCCGGTTGCGCCCTGGGCACCCAGGGGCGGCGCGTGGCGGCGCCGGCGGCGGTGCGCGCAAGCCTGGACGAGCGGGGGCTGGCGCTCTTCTTCTACGTCACGTCGGCGATCGCGACCGCAGGCTGGCTGCTGGCGGCGGCCGTCCTCTTCCTGCGTCACCGTGGCCTGGGCCTGTTGCTGGCGAACCTGTGGCTGCTGCAGAGCGAGTTCCAGATGCAGGGCATCGGCTACCTCAACATGCTCGGCATCCTCGTGCTGCCGGCGTACCTGCTGAGGCGCGCGCGCGGACCGCACCGCTGGCTGGATGACCTCCTAGTGGCCAGCGCCATCTGGGGCCTGATGCTGGCGGGCATCAAGGCCTTCGTCTTCTACTCGGCGCTCACGGCCATGGGCACCTGGAGCGTGGCGCGGCCGGACCGCTTCCGCGCCCGCCACATCGCCTTCGGCGGCGCACTGCTGGTCGCCTTTTTCGTCGCCTACAACGCGAAGATCGACATCTTCGTCTCGCGGGTCGCCGCTCCCGAGGGCAGCCCGCTGGCGGCGTTTCCCGAGCTGCAGTGGCCGTACCTGTACATGGTGGGGGCGTGGCCCGCGATGCAGAACATCGCCGACGGCCTGCTGCCCGCCCCGTCGGTGCCGGGGGCGATGACCTTCTACGCGGTGTGGAAGGTCGCCGGCGACCTGCTGGGCCTGGTGGAGTCGGTGCCGTTCGCGCAGAACTTCACGAGCATCGGCCCGTCGATGTTCAACGTGTACTCGATCTTCGGCGTGCTGTACCAGGAGTGGACCTGGCCCGGCGCCGTGGCCGTGTGCGGCCTGCTCGGCTTCATCGCCTCGCGCCTGTACCTGCGGGCCCGGAACGCGGGCTACTGGGGGCACGTGCTGATGTATGGCCTGTTCTCGTACGGCCTGTCGATGAGCTGCTTCATGTACGTCTACCGGTTCAACGAGGCCGTGCTGTTCATCTATCTCTACGCGCTGGGCTTCGTGGTGGCGCGTCACGGCATCCTGGTCGACCGGAGGCCGCATGGCTGAGCGGCTGCGCGTCACTGCGTTGACCGGCGGCGCGCAGGTGCCGTCCGCGCGCTTCCGGGTCGGGCAGCTGGCGCCGGCGCTGGCGGCGTGCGGCGTCGACCTCGACATCCGGCACGCGCGCGTGTCCAGTTACGCTCCGGAAAGCCGCCTGCAGCGGCCGCTGTGGCTGGCCGCCACGCTGGCCGCGCGCCTGCCCGACATCGCGGCCACGCGCCACTCGCGCGTCACGCTGATGCAGCGGGAGTTCGTCTCGACCATGGCGACGATTGAGGGCCTGACGGCGCGGCCCCGCGTCCTGGACGTGGACGATGCCATCTGGCTGAACCGGGGCGACGGCGGCTTTGCCCGGCGGTTGGCGCGGCAGGTCGACGTTGTCGTCGCCGGCAATCGTTACCTGGCGGAGTGGTTCGGGACCCACGGCCGTCGCGTCGAGGTGCTGCCGACGTCTATCGACACGGCGCGCTTCCGCCCTGGCTCGGCGGCGGGGGCGTGGGCCGGGGGGGCGGCGCGAGTGATCGGCTGGACCGGCATGGCCGCCAATTTTTCCTACCTGGCGGCGTGGGAAGAACCGGTGCGCGCAGTTCTTGCCGCCGAACCCGACGTGATCCTGCGCGTTTGCGCCGACCGCCGGCCGTCGCTCGACCGCCTGCCCGCCGGGCGCTGGGAGTGGGTGCCCTGGAGCCCGGAGGTGGAGGTCCCTTTCCTGCAGGCGCTGGACATCGGCCTGATGCCCCTGGCCGACACGCCCTGGGCGCGCGGCAAGTGCTCGTTCAAGATGCTGCAGTACCTGGCCTGCGGGGTACCGGCGGTGGTGTCGCCGGTGGGGATGAACTGCGAGGTGCTGGCGCAGGGCGACGTCGGCCTCGGCGCCGCCGATCCGGACGCCGCGGCCGCCGCCATGCTGGCGCTGCTGGCGGACCCGGACCGGCGGGCCCGCATGGGACAGGCCGGAAGAGACGTGGTGACAACCTATTACGCGGTTGATGTCGTGGCGCCGCGCCTGGCGGCAATCCTGCGCGATGTGGCTGCGGGGTACTACTGAATATTCATTTGCAACAAGAGCTCCGAGATACTCAAGTCTCGTTTTCACAAGACGATACCCACCCCGGTACGGTCCGCGGACCGAGAGGGGACCCACTAGCCCGGGGGGCCGGCCCGAACGCCCCGAAACCGGCTTTCGCCTTGCACCCGGCTGGTGCGCCCTCTATCTTGAACGGCGCGACGCCGGACCGGGGGAGACGGGACTTGTCCCGCCGTTCACCTGCCCGGCAGTTTTCGCGCAATCCCGTACAGCGGGTCGGCGCCTTCATCCGGA
>CAINDZ010000581.1 GCA_903847545.1 uncultured bacterium
CGGCCGGCCGCGTCGCGCGCCAGCCGCAGCGCCTCGTGCATCCAGCGCTCGTCCGGGGCGAACGAGCCGCCCAGCAGCGAAGACCCCGGCCCGCTCATCGCGCGACCGCCTCGACGCCGACCGGGTTGCCGGCCAGGTCGCGGGCCTCCACGCGCACGCGCCACGGGCGCGCGCCCTCGGCCCGGCCCGGGCGCGGCCAGGCGACGAGCGTGTCGAACGACTCGGCCCCCGTGTCGCAGATGCCGTCGGCCGGATCCAGGCGCTCGGCCGTGCCGTCCGGCAGGACGAGGCGCGCGCCGGCGATGGGCGAGCCCGCGTCCGCGACGCGGAACTGCACGCGCAGGCCGCCCGGCGCCGCGGACACCGCCAGGCCCGACACTGCGGGCGGCGTGTTGTCCACCACCAGCGGGCCGACCTCGCGCGCGGCCGTCAGCGCGCCGGCGCCCGGGTTGTCCGGGGCGTCGCTGGCCACCAGGCGCAGCGCGTACCGTCCGTCTTCCATCCGCGAGGCGTCCCAGCTGCCGAGCATGCCGGCCAGCGGTTCGCCCGGCGAGCCGGCGCCCTTGACCGCGACGGGACGCCACGCATCATCGCCCTCGCGCCGGCATTCGAGGCGATACTCCAGGCGGTCGCCGTTCGGGTCGGATGCGCGCCATGTCGCCACGCGCACCGAGCGGCCCGGGTCGACGCGGTCGGGCTCGACCCAGCCCTCGTCCGGCGCGTCGCGCAGCGTGAACTCGGCGCTCAGGCCGCTGCTGTACTCGTGGACGATGTTGTCGCCGCTGCCGTCGCCCGGCTTCAGGCCGCGCAACCGCTCCAGCTTGAACTCCTCGATGACCGGAGGCAGGTTCGGCTGCCGCGCGCTGACCGAGACGCCGGTCACGCGCCAGGCGCGCGCGCCGGCGGGCGCCGGGGGCAGCTCGACGCGCCACTGCAGGTAGCGGCACGCCTCCAGCCCGAGGGGATGGTCGGCCTCGGCCCAGGGCTCGCTCCAGTCGGTCCAGCTGTCGTCCGGCGTCGCGCGCCGGCCGCCGCGCACCGACCAGCGCGGAGCGCCTTCGCCCGCCACGCCCTCCCAGCGCAACCGCCCCCAGGTGACACCAACACCGCCGTCCAGCGGCGGGCTCACGGCGGTCGCGCCGTCGCCACCGGCGCGGGCGCCCGCCAGCACCAGGGCGGCCGGGTGCGCCTGCGCCACCGCGAAGCCCTCGGCCCCCGACGGGATGATGTCCAGGACATCGCCGCCCGGCCACGAGACCAGGGGCAGCGTTCCCCAGGCCCCGGTCAGGCGATGCACGACCGAGCGGGCGTCCGCGCGCGGCGTGGCCTGCGCAGCGGGATCCGCCGTCGCGCCGGATCCGGCCGAGACCCCGAGCAGGCTCGCCCCATCCTCCTGCGCGTCGCCGAGCGTGCCGGCCCCGAGCCAGCCCCAGCGCGGGCTCCAGGTCGCGGTCATCAGCGCACGGTCGCCCGCCCACACGCGCACGGGCTCGCCGCCGGGTCCCAGCCGGTACAGCGCGGCGACCGCGGTGGACGTCCCGGATCCGTCGAGCGCGCCGAGGCCCGAGGCGCCGCCCCCCGCGCCGCCGGTCTCGTCGGCTTCCGCCAGCCCGAGCACATGGAATGCGCCGCCCGGCCCGCGCACGAGGCGTCGCGCCTCGTCCTGACCGATCTCGCCGAGCACGCGCGCCACCGGCCGGGCCGAGGTCGCCACGCGGCAGACCAGCCCCGGTCCCTGGGTCACGGCCAGCAGGCTTCCGTCATCGTCGAGGGCGACATCCATCGTGTTCTGTGCCGCCAGCGCGACGGCGCGCTCGAGCTTGCCGTCTCGCCAGCCATAGCGATAGACGGCCGCCGGCGACCCGGTGGCCAGCCAGGCCACGGAGCCCCTGGCGTCGACGGCGATGGCCCAGATGTAGCTGCCGTCGATGCGCCCCACCTCGGTCGCGTCGCCGGCCGCGGTCACGCGCACCAGGCGGCCGTCGGGCCCGCAACCGGCCAGCAGGTCACCGCCGGGAAGCGCCGCCAGCGAGAAGACCTCGGTCGACTCGAGCCTGGCCACCAGCCGCGCCTCGCCGGCACGGTTCACGTGCCAGACCTCGCCGGCATGCCCGGTGCCGACGTACCAGCCGCCGTTGCCGTCGGGAGCCAGGCGCCAGGCGACCTCCGGGCCGGCCAGCGCGGTCACGCGCGTGGCGGGGCCCGCGGTCAGGCCGCCGAGCGTGTCGAGGCCTGCGTCCGCCAACGTCACCTCGTCGAACGAGCGCGTGGCCGGCCAGTCCCAGTAGCGGGGCCCGGCCGCGCGGGCCTCCGGACCCGGGCCCGCCAGCACGCAGGCGCCCAGGGCAAAGCCCGCGAGCCGCCGCAGCGGCAGCCTCTTCATCACACGCATCGCGAACCCACTTCCTTCCGCCTTGCGGCTCGTTGTCGATATCCGCCCGCTGCCCGCCGCCCCGGTCAGGGACGACGGCCGGCGCCCGCCGCCGGGACCGCCGGCGCCACCTCGAGCGTCCTGACCGCGTGCCCGCCCAGCGCCCAGCCGGTCGGCACCGCAATGCGCGCCACCGGCCGGGCCAGCGCCTGGTCGGCAGGCTGCCGGCCGGTGGCCACCACGCGGCTGACGCTGCCCGGCGCTGCCGCCAGCTCGCGGCCGCCGACCATCACGGGCCGGTCCGCGGCGAACACGGTCAACACCAGGGTGGACGGCGAGCGTTCGCTCTCGAGCAGCTCCCACAGGTCGGCCAGCCGCTCGGGCTGCAGGCGATCGGGCGCGCGCTGCGCCTCGAACGCGAAGAACTCGGCCGCGCTCGCCGCCACCACGCGATAGGCGCCCGCCGGCAGCGCGGACGGCAACGGCACGTCGACGGGCAACGTGTGCGCGCGACCCTCGCCATCGCGCAACTCGATCGTCACGGGCAATCTCGTGGCGCCCGCCTCGACACGGCGCGACGCGCCCAGCGCGGTGATGGCCGCCTCGCCGCGACCGGGGACGATCGTGGCCGAGATCGCCACCTTGTCGAGGTGCGCGGGCCCGAACGGGTTGTCCATCAGCAGCGCCAGCGGCGTCATCAGGTCGGCGCCCAGCGCCGCAGCGCCGCCCGGGCCTGACACCACGCCCTGCTGCACGAGCTGCCGCGGCGCGGCGCCGCCCAGGCGCCACGTCGTCTCCATGCGCCAGGTCACCGACTGCCGGCTGGCGTCGTCGCTCCCGGCCAGCAGCGCGTTGTAGAACGACCAGAACACCAGCATCGGCGTCAGCTGCGCATCATCGGCGACGTCGAAGTGGTAGCTGCGAGGCGCGGCGCCGGTAAGGCGCACGTCGACCGGCACCACCGGCGCGCTTGCCCCCAGGCGTCCCGCCACGCCGGCGCGCAGGTCATGGTGGACGGCGCCCACCACCGGACCGGGCGAGCCGATCTTGAACGAGATGCGGCGGCTCGGCAGGATGGTCACGATGTCGGCCGCGGCCAGCGGCAGGTCCACCGGGCCGCGCTGCATGAGCGGGTGCCCGAAGATCAGCACGCGATCGCCATCGACCCAGCTCACGGTGCCGATCGCGCCGAGGTCCGCGTCGCCGCTGACCAGCGACACCGCACACGCGGCGCCCGGGACCAGCGTCGGCGCCACTGCGGGTGCGGGAGCCGAACAGCCTTGCGCCAGGGCCGCCGCCGAGGCCGGCCGGCACAGCCACGACGGCGCCGCCACGTCACCGCCCGCCGCCAGCGGCGCCAGCAACTCGGCGCCGAGGTCCAGCACGTCGGGCCAGGCGCCGGCAGCGCCCGCGACCACCGGCGCGGCGACAGTCGTCCCTTCGCCGTCGAACACGGCGGCCAGGCCGCGCGCGCCCTCGCGACCGGCGTCCGACAGCAGGCGTCCCGCGTCCCAGCCGCCGGCGTGCCGCGGCTGCGCCGTCACGGGCGCCTGCGGCAGGGCCAGCATTTCGCCGGCGGGGGTCACCCCGCCGATGGGGGCCAGCGCACCCTCCCACCCGAAGGCCAGCGCGCCCGCGAACCGGCCGTCGAGGTAGACCGGGCTGCCGCTCATGCCCTGGGCGATGCTCGACAGCTCGAGCCCGTGCCCGGCAACCTCGACCAACACCAGCGAGCCCTGCACGCGCGCATTCTGCTGCACGCCCAGCACGCGCACGCTGAACGTGTCGACGCGGCTGCCGGCGAAGACCGTCAGCCCGTAGCCCTGCATGCCGGGCTTGATCTCGTCGACGGGAATGATATCGGGGGTGGCGGCCGACGCCGCCAAGGGCAGGCCCAGCAGCAGGAGAGTCAGGATCGTCTTCAGGTCGGTTCCTTCCGGTTCAGGGCGGTGCCCGCCTTGAAGATCCTGTCGGGCGACAAGTTCCCCGTGCGCGCTGCGCCAACCCGGCCCCTGCGTCTCCAGGTAGCAGAGCCACGGGCCAACCTAGCACCGACGCCGGCGACGACCCTATATGAGAAAAAGACAGCGGGCTGTTTTCGCCAGCCCGCCGCCTCTTTCGATCTTGGTGGTACGCCCAGGAGGATTCGAACCCCCAACCTTCTGATCCGTAGTCAGATGCTCTATCCAGTTGAGCTATGGGCGCACCAGAAACGATCCAGCGCGATCCTGAACGTCTTTCTCGCGTGCCGACCGCGATCGTCCAGGGTCTTTATGTGGCGGAGAGGGAGGGATTCGAACCCTCGGTAAGTTTTACCCTACACACGCTTAGCAGGCGTGCACCTTCAGCCACTCGGTCACCTCTCCGAAACCTGGCGGAGGGCGAGGGATTCGAACCCCCAAGGGCTTTCACCCGGCGGTTTTCAAGACCGCTGCCTTACCAATTAGGACTAGCCCTCCCGCAAGACGGGCCGCAGGGCTGGTGCCGTGGCAAGGAGAGGCGTACCCGCCCTCACAACCCGCCGGCACGCCGGACAGGGCCGCGTTCGCAACGGGAAGGCACGGTACGCTTTGACCTTCCATTTGTCAAGGATGGGGTCCACCGCATTTGCGCACCCCTTCGCCGGGCTCAGTTCCCGGCGCCGCCCGGCTTCGCGAGCCGGCGCGCCATCGCCGCGAAATCCAGCCCCACGACGGGGTCGGCCAGCGGCCCCCGCAGCGTGATGTCCAGGTTGACCCGCTTCTGCGCGTCGCGCAGCGCCATGACGTACATCGTCATCGATCCCAGGTTCGGCACGAATTCCGGGGGCAGGCGCAGGTGCACGCCCAGGTCGGCATTCCCGTCGAACCCCAGGGTGCCGGCCAGGTCCCAGTCGGTGTCCGGGCCCCGCAACGCCAGCGTGTCGGCCGTGAAGGCCCCGCCCCCGACGTGGAACGCGTGACGCAGGCTGTCGAAGCGGATGTCGACCAGGTCCTGGCGTTCGCCCAGGTAGGGCTTGGCCTCGGCCAGCCACGGCCCGGCGCGCAACACGCCCTGGCCGGCGCGCAGGCTGCCC
>CAINDZ010000582.1 GCA_903847545.1 uncultured bacterium
CTGGTACTTGTTGCCCGTGTCGTAGTTGACGGTCATCGTGTATTTCCACGCCGGCCACGCCGGGTCGTAGTTCCGCGTCGCCGACACGGTGCCGCTGATGCCGCACATGGCGGTCTCGGCCGAGGCGAAGGCGGGGATCGACAAGGCGAGCGCTGCAATCGCAGCCACGCGCGTCAAAATCTTCCTCACTGGTGTACTCCCGAAGTTCGTCCGTCTGGAGGCTGCTGCCATCACCATCACTGGGCAGATCATATCACATGAAACATTTCATTTCAACAATAAACAACAGAAAGTGCCTTTCCAGCGCACCATAGACCCATTAGACACTGTTTCAGTGGGTGATCACAGGGTGCAGGCGACCTTATCGGCCAGATGCTGGACAGGCGAAGGCCCGGGCCAGTAAACCTAGCCCAGGCCAACATTTACCTCAATTGGCGGCGCCGGTCAGCGGAACATGCCCTTGACCGAACCCCACGAAGACGGTTTCTCGGCGACCGGGCCGCAGGGCATCGCCGGGAAATCGCCCGACAGGTGCCCGAAGCACGAACTCTGGCCGAACTTGTCGATCAGGGTCAGCGCATCCTCGTCGATCGCCGCCGGGCCCAGGTTGCTGTAGAACACGAACGTGCCCTGGCCGGAAGTGCCCGGCTCGCAGGTCCCCACCTTCGGCTCCAGCTTCAGGGCGATACCCAGGACTCCCGGGATGCTCGGATCACCTTGGCAATTCAACTCACCGCCATAGGCCGTCACGCAGGACGTGCCGCTGGTGCCGATCGTCGATCCCCAGCTGATCGTGTTCTGGAAATCCTGACAGCTGCAGGCGCCGCCGGCGACATCGAGCAGCAGGTCGATGTGGCTGAGGGCGTAGCGCGTGCCGGTGTTCCAGTCGATCACGGCCGTGTACTGCCACGCGGGACCCGACGGGTTCGGGTTCGGGGCGGCGGTGATCGTGCCGGTGATGCTGCAGGCCGCCGAGGCCGCCGCAGGAACCAGAAGGGCCAAGGCTGCAGCCAGGATCGCCTTCCTTGCATGCACCATATTCATCATGTGCCTTCTTCCTGTTTGCGAGGACACGATGGACGATATCGATCCTCTTCAATGACGATACCATTTGTACTGTTTTCGTGGTGACAAAAATCAGAAAATGGCCTAATTATTTTACCAAATAGTTTTCAATATTCACCTATCAAATGTTCAATTGTGGCGGTATCTCCACGGATACAGCCGCCCTTCCCTCCGGCTGAGCGTTGTGGTACGGTGAGTTACACGGATCGTGAGCGCGTCACCAACGCCCCCGAAAAGGCCCCATGCAGCAACCGCATCGACTCGGACGCCGCACCGCGAACCCTGCCGGCGCGATCGTGGTGGCGGTCGCCATCCTCCTGGTGTCGGGAATCCTGCCCGCGGGCGCGCGGGCCTTCGAAGCCCCGGCGATCCCCTGGCAACCGCGCGCCTACGCCTGCCCCCGCCTGACGACGCCGCCGGTCATCGACGGCCGGGTGGACGAGGATGCGTGGTCGGCTGCGCCGTGGAGCGAGCCGTTCGTCGACATCCAGGGACCTCTGGCGCCCGAACCGCGGCTGCGCACGCGCGTGCGCATGGGCTGGAACGCGACGCACTTCTATGTCGCGGCCCGGCTGGACGAGCCGCACGTGTGGGGTACGCTGGTCGAACGCGACGCGGTGATCTACCACGACAACGACTTCGAAGTCTTCATCGATCCCGACGGCGACAACCACCTGTACGGCGAGCTGGAGATCAACGCGCTCGGCACCGTGTGGGACCTGCTGCTGGCAAGGCCGTACCGCGACGGCGGGCCGGCGGTCGACGCGTGGGACATCGCCGGGCTGCGGTCGGCGGTGGCCGTCGACGGCACGCTGAACGACCCGCGCGACACCGACCGCGGCTGGAGCGTGGAGCTGGCGATTCCATGGCGGGTGCTGGGCGCCATCGCGGGGCGCGCGTGCCCGCCGGCGAGCGGCGACATCTGGCGCGTGAACTTCTCGCGCGTCGAGTGGCGCGCCGAGGTCGCCGACGGCGCCTACCGCAAGGTGGTCGACGCCGCGACGGGGCGCGCGCTGCCCGAGGACAACTGGGTGTGGTCGCCGCAGGGGCTGATCGCGATGCACTGCCCCGAGATGTGGGGCGAGGTGATGTTCACCGATGGCCCGCCCGCGGACGCCGCGCGCGAGGTCGCGGCCTCGCCGGCGCACGCGCGGCTGGCGATGGCTTCCGGCCTCATGCCCCTCTACTATCGCCAACAGGCGCGGCGCGAGGCGGACGGCGCCTATGCCGCGAGCCTGGCCGGGCTGGACATCCCGGTCGGGCACTGGCTGTTGTGGCCCGGCGAATCGGCGACGACGGCGGCATTGCCCGCGGGCTGGACGCTGCAGATGACGGGCGGCGCCGACTGGTTCCGCGCCACGCTGGCCACGCCGCTGGGCACGGCCACCATCGACCACACGGGACGACTGGAGACGAAGCCATGATCCTGCGGCGGCATCCCAACGGCCCGATCATCACGCGACGCGACCTGCCGCCAATGCCGGGGCTGATCGACCCGAGCGCGGTCTTCAACCCCGGCGCTGTCCGCATCGACGGCGTCACCTACCTGCTGCTGCGCGTGCAGAGCCGCGGGCGGCGCACGTTCCTGGTGCCGGCGCGCGGCCGCACCGACCGCAGCTTCGCGTGCGCCGGCGCGGTCACCGAGCTTGTGGGCGTCGCTGACCTGCGCGAGCCGGGCGGCGGCGCGCCCCTCGAGGTCTTCCACGTCTACGACCCGCGCCTGACGGTGTGCGAAGGCCGCCTGCTGGTCGTCACGGCGGTGGACTCGGACCGCGGCTGCCGGCTGGTCGTGTGGCGCGCGGCAGGGGACCCGGCGGCGGGCTTCGCGGGGCTGGATCGCCTCGAACCGGTGGCCGTGACCGGCAACCAGGACACGCGCAACGGCGTGCTCTTTCCGCAGCGCCCGGACGGCCGCTGGCTGATGCTCGAGCGCCCGAACGCGCCTCAGGGTCCGGGCGCGCCGCCGTCGGGCAGCACGATCACGCTGTCGTCGTCGGACGACCTGGCCCAGTGGCGGGACGAGGGCCCGGTGCTGGCCGGCCGGTGGCGCTTCTGGGACGAGTTGATCGGCGCCGGCCCGCCGCCGCTGCTGACCGAGGAGGGCTGGCTGCTGCTGTACCATGGCGTGGCCACCCACTTCCAGAGCGTGAACATCTACCAGGTGGGCGCGGCGCTGCTGGACCAGGACGACCCGCGCCGCGTGCTGGCGCGGGCGGAGGACAACATCTTCGAGCCCCGCGCGCTCTACGAGCTGACCGGCCAGGTGCCGAACGTCGTCTTCCCGAGCGGGCTGACAGTCGACCGCGTGGACGCGCAGGGTCGCGCGCCGGCCGACGCCCGCGTGTGCGTGTACTACGGCGCGGCCGACACCGCCGTGTGCGTGGCGACCACGACGGTCGGCGCGCTGCTGGACGCCTGCCGCGCCTGACGTCGCGACGGCCCTGCCCCGAAGCAAGGAGCATCCGCCTTGGCCAACGAACCGCGCCAGGCATTCCTGGTCTCGCACACCCACTGGGACCGCGAGTGGTATCTGACGTTCAGCCGCTTCCGCGTGCACCTGCTCGAGGTGGTCACGCGCGTGCTGGACCAACTGGACGCCGACCAGGACTTTCGCGCCTTCGTGCTGGACGGCCAGGGCTGCGCGCTGGAGGACTTCCTGGCCGCGGCACCGCACGAGGCGGCGCGCGTGCAGCGGCTGGCGGCGGCCGGGCGGCTGGCCGTGGGCCCGTGGTACATCCTGCCGGACGAGTTCCTGGTCAGCGGCGAGGCCACGGTGCGCAACCTGCTGTACGGCCGCGAGGCGGCGCCCGCCGGCGGGCTGCAGCGCGTGGGCTACATGCCCGACAGCTTCGGGCACGTCGCGCAGATGCCGCAGCTGCTGCGCCTGTGCGGCATCGACTCGTTCATCTTCACGCGCGGCCTGGGCGACGAGGCCGGGGAGCTGGGCTGGCTGTTCCGCTGGGTGGCGCCCGACGGCAGCGAGGTGCTGGCGGTCAACCAGTGCGAGGGCTACTGCAACGCCGGCGGCCTGGGCTTCGCCGAAATCTGGCACGCGCACACCGCGCGCATCCCCTGCCCCGAGCGGGCCGTCGCGCGCGTGGACGAGCTGTTCGGGAAGATGTCGCTGCGCCCGGGCGGCGAGCCGGCACTGCTGAACAACGGCTGCGACCACTTCGGCCCGCAGCAGCGCTTCGGCGACATCATGGCCGCGCTGCGCGCGGCGTTCCCCGGCACCGCGTTCACGCACGGCCGCTTCGAGGACTTCCTGGCCGCCGCGCGGGCCGAGGCGCCCGACGCGGCGCGACCCGAATGGCGGGGCGAGCTGCTGGGCGGGCGCGACCACCTGATCCTGTCGGGCGTGTGGTCGGCGCGCATGCCGCTCAAGCAGGAGAACGAGGCCTGCCAGGGCCTGCTGGCGCGCGTGGTCGAGCCGCTGGCCGCCGCCGCGCACTTCCTGCACGGCGAGGAGTGGCCCGCCGGGCTGCTGGACATCGCCTGGAAGGAGCTGCTGCGCAACCACCCGCACGACTCGATCTGCGGCTGCAGCACCGACGAGGTGCACCGCGAGATGGCCACGCGCTTCGCCACCGTGCGGCAGACGGGCGAGCACTGGCTGGCCCGCCGGCTGAACCGCGCGTGCCCCATGTTCGGCCCGCGGCCGGAGGACGACCGCGACACCGTGGTGGCCGTGGCCAACCCGCTGCCGCGCGCGCGCACCGAGGTCGTCGAGCGCGTCGTGGTGCTGCAGCCGTTCGGCTACGACCTCGACCGCCTGCGGCTCGTGGACGAGCAGGGTCGCGACGTCCCCTTCGACATCGTGCGGCACCGGTTCCTGGAGCGCTTCTGGGGCATCGACTACCGCGCCGAGCTCGACGCCGAGGGCCAGCTGGCGATGCTCGACACGTACCTGCGGCGCTTCGGCGACCGCATCGTCGGCGACGAGCGCGACAAGGACGTGAAGGACTGCTTCCTGCACCTGCGCTTCCTGGCGCGCGACCTGCCGGCGGTGGGCCACGCGCTGTACCGCCTGGTCGATGACGGCGGGCCGGCGGCGGAGGCAGGGACGTTCACGCCGGTCGCGGCGCGGCTTGACGGGGATGACGCGGTCCTGGACAACGGCCTGGTGCGCGCGGTCCTGCACCCGGACGGGACCATCGACCTGGACGACCTGGCGAACGGGCGCCGGTACGAGGGCCTGAACCTGCTCGAGGACGCCGAGGACGCCGGCGACGAGTACGACTTCGGGCCGGCGCCGGTGCCGCAGCTGGTGTTCTCGGGCGGCGCCCCGGGCGAGACGTTGGTCGGCGAGGCCTCGCCCCTGCTGGGCATCGTCGAGACGACGTTCCGGTTCGACCTGCCGCGCTCGCTGGCGCGCGGACGCCGCTCGCGCGACCCGAAGACCACGCCGTGCGACGTGCACGTGCGCCTGTCGCTGGCGACCGGCTCGCGGCGCCTGGACATCGAGACGACGATCAACAACCGCGCTTTCGACCATCGCCTGCGCGCGTGGTTCCCCACCGGCCTGGCCTGCGGCGAGGTCGTGAGCGACGGTGTGTTCAGGCTGGACCGCCGCCCGTGCGCGCGCCCGACCAACCCGGACTGGCCGCAGCCCGCGCCGCCGACCTGGCCGCAGCAGGACTTCAGCGTGCTGGGCGACGGCGCCGCCTCGCTGGCGGTGCTGAACCGCGGGCTGCCGGAGTTCGAGGTGCTGGACGACGGCGCGGGGCGCGCGATCCTGGCGCTGACGCTGATGCGGTGCGTCGACTGGCTCTCGCGCGACGACTTCGCCGCGCGGAAGAACACCAATGCCGGGCCGACGCTGTTCACGCCCGAGGCGCAGCTGATCGGCCGGCGCACCTTCCGC
>CAINDZ010000583.1 GCA_903847545.1 uncultured bacterium
GCAAGGCTGAGGCGGCCCGCGTCGACGTGACGAAGGCCGACGCGATCAAGCCCGCGGCCCGTCCCGCGGCCTCGACCGGGTCGGGGAGCTGACACCCGTGCTGAAACGGCCCCAGCACCCGGGCCGCCGTCAGGACGCCAGCGAGCAGGCGCAGCCATCGTCGCCAGGGCAGCCGGGCCTTCCTTCGGGAAGCGCCCGGCTGCTCGCTGTGCGCCGCGAGGGCGAGACCGTCTGGCTCGACGTCGAGGGCGGCGTCACCTATGAACTGGCGGCGGCCTCGGTGCCGCCCGGCCTGCCCTCGCCCGGCGACGACCTTTCGGCCGAGCAGCACCGCGCCGTCGCCTTCGCCTCCGAGCGCAAGCGCGCGGCGCGGCGCCTGTTCGCGCTGCTGGACCGCCGCCTGCAGCCGGTGGCCAGGCTGCGCGGCCGCCTGCTCGACGAAGGCTACCTGCCCGAGGCCGTCACGGCCGTCATCGAGGCCATGCACGCGCAGGACGTGCACTCGGACCAGCGCTATGCCGAGGCCTGGTGCCGCGACCACCTGCTGAACCGCGCCGTCGGGCGTCGCCATCTCGAGAACAAGCTGCGCCAGACCGGCATCGGCGCCGACCTGGCGCGCCAGGCGGCGTCGGACGCGCTGGACGAACACACCGAGGCGGAGCTGGCGCTGCAGGCGGCGACCGGCGCCTGGCGGCGGGTGCGGGGGAACGAGGCGCGCGACCTGGCGAAGGTGGTGCGCTTCCTGGTCGGGCGCGGGTTCCCGCCGGCGCTGGCCTCGCGGGCGGCGCGCCAGGCACGGCCCGCCTTCGGCGCGGCGCGGGGGCGGGAACCGGAAGCGGCCGGTGGTCTTGAAGGGGCCGGCGACGATCTGGTTGACGATCCGGCCGACTCAGCGGACGCTGGTGACGACGAGACCTGACCCGGCCGCCGGGACCCTGCATCGCCCACCCCCTGCCCACGGAGATCCGCGTGAAGATCCTGGTGACCGGACGTGAAGGCATGCTCGGCAGCGCGCTCATGCGCCGGCTGTCCGTTGGCGTGGAGGGCAGCCCGGCGTTTGCAGTCGCAGGGATCGACCTGCCGGACGGCGACCTGTCCCGGGCCGAGGTGGCGGCCGCGCTGGTGGCGCGCCACGCGCCCGACTGGATCGTCCACTGCGCGGCGTGGACCGACGTCGACGGCGCCGAGTCGCGGTTCGACGACGCGATGGCGGCCAACGGCCAGGCGACGGCGAACCTGGCGGTGGCCGCCAGCACTTGCGGCTGCGGCCTGACGTACATCTCGACCGACTACGTCTTCGACGGGCGCGGGCGGGGGGGCGATCCCGCCGCCGGGTACGACGAGGACGATCCCCTGGCGCCGCTGAACCGCTACGGGCTGACCAAGGCCGCCGGCGAAGCGCACGTCACCGCGCTGGACACGCCCTGGCAGGTGGTACGCACGAGCTGGCTCTTCGGCGACGGGCGCGTCAACTTCCCCAAGACCATCCGCCGGCTGCTGGGTGAGCGCGAGACGCTGCAGGTCGTCGACGACCAGCGCGGCTGCCCGACCTACGCCGACGACCTGGCCGACGTGCTGGCGCGCCTTGTCAGCGGGCGCCACCGTGGTATCTTCCACGCAACCAACCGCGGCGACTGCACGTGGTACGACCTGGCGCGCGAGGTGGCGGCGGCCTGCGGGACCGACCCCGGCCGCATCCGGGCCTGCACCAGCGCGGAGTACCCGCGGCCGGCCGCGCGGCCGGCGTGTTCCATCCTGCGCAGCCGGCGGCTCGAGGACGCGGGCTGCCCGCCGCGACCCGCCTGGCAGGACGCCGTGCGGCGCTACGTCGCCCGGCTCGAGGCGGGGCAGGTCGCGCATCCCTGAAACCGGAAAGGCCCGGCCCGACGCCATGACGACCCCGGCACACAACCCGCTCGCCGACCGCGCGGCCGCGCTCATGGCCGGCAACGCCGCCGACCTGCAGGCCGCACTGTCGAAGCTGGGACCGGCGCAGCTGGAGCCGCTGGCCCGGCTCGCGGCCGACGTCCTGGCGGCATGGGACCGGGGCGGCAAGCTGCTGGTCTGCGGCAACGGCGGCAGCGCCTCGGACAGCCAGCACATCGTGGCCGAGCTGGTGGGCCGGTTCCTGGGCGAGCGGCCGGGCTACGCCGCCGTGGCGCTGACGGTCAACACCTCGACGCTGACGGCCGTGGGCAACGACTACGGCTTCGACGAGATCTTCGCCCGGCAGGTGCAGGCCCTGGGCGGCCCGCACGACGTGCTGCTGGTGCTGTCGACCAGCGGCAACTCGCCGAACTGCGTGCGCGCCGTCGAGCAGGCGCGGGCGTCCGGGCTGCGCACCTACGGATTCCTCGGCCGCGACGGCGGGCGCCTGCGCGCGCTGGTCGACGGCGCCGTCATCGCCCCCAGCGACCACACGCCGCGCATCCAGGAGGTCCACATCTTCCTGGGTCACCTCCTGTGCGAGATCCTCGAGGCGGAGCGGCGGACCGCGTGACGATGCTGCGGGCATTCCTGGCCAACCTGCGGCCGCGGCAGTGGACCAAGAACCTGCTGCTGTTCGCCGGCGTCATCTTCGCGCAGAAGCTGGGCCACCCGGCGTGCGTCGTGCGCGCCGTGCTCGGCGCCGTCGTGTTCTGCTTCGCGTCGGGCGTCATCTACGTCTTCAACGACATCGTCGACCGCGAGCTGGACCGGCGGCACCCGCACAAGAAGCTGCGGCCGATCGCCTCGGGGCGGCTGCCGGTGGCGTGGGCGGCGCGCGCGGGCGGCGTGCTGCTGGGCCTGGTGCTGGTCGCCTCGGCGCTGCTGGGGTGGGCCTTCCTGGGCGGCGTCGCCTTCTTCTTCGCCTGGAACTGGCTGTACACGCGCGTCCTGAAGCGCGTGCGCGTGCTGGACGTGACGAGCATCGGCATGAGTTTCGTCATCCGCGCGACGTGCGGCGTGCTCGTGCTGCTGCCGGCCAGCCCGGACGTGGGGATCTCGCC
>CAINDZ010000584.1 GCA_903847545.1 uncultured bacterium
CACGTCCGAAGCGAAGGTCGTGCTGGAGTCACGCGGTCCACGGCATCATCGCGCACCCTCGGAGCATGAGATCGTCCTCGAAGGGGGCCTGGTCCAGCCGGCGGGCGACCTCGCCGACGACTTCTGGACCACGGCCAAGGGCCTGGACGCGGGCGCGGGGTGGGAGCTGGGCGTGCGCTTCCGGCAGTTCGCCGGGCGCGATTTCTCCGTGGCGCCTTCCATCCATTGGGTCACGTTCGGTCCCGCCAACGGTGCGGGGGACTTCGGCGGTGGCGATATCCTCGGCTACCGCATCGAGACCTCGACCATCCGCTACGGGCTGGACATGCAGATGTACCTGGGCGAGCCGGGTGGCGCCACGCGCCCCTTCCTGACCGGCGGCCTGGCGCTGCTGCACAACCGCTACCGCGACGAGCTCGAGTACTCCGGCGTCTACGAGACCACCATCAACACCCCGGGCGTGAGCCTGGGCGCGGGCCTCCGCGTGGGCAACCTCGAGTTCGCCGGCGAGTACACCTTCAACCGCTTCGGCACCGACCAGCTGGACCCCGAGGGCCGCGACCTGGACTACAACTGGGACTACCTGTCCCTGCGGGTCGGCGTGGCGCTGGGTCGTTGACACCGCGACCCCCGCGGGCTAAATTGGACGCTCAGGTCTGAAATTAGGCGTCCAACACTCGGCACCGCGCCGTGGGGCCCAACTTGTTCTCGTTGACCATCGAATACGCGATGCGCGCCGTGCTGGCCCTGGCCGCCGGCGGCGGTCGTTCCATGACCACGAAGCAGATCGCCGACGCCATGAAGGTGCCGCCGAGCTACCTGTCGAAGGTGCTGCAGTCGCTGGTCAAGGCCGGCATCGTGCAGTCCACGCGCGGCCTGAAGGGCGGCTTCGTCCTGGTGGGCCGGCCCGAGGACTGGCGGATGCTGGACATCCTCAATGCGGTCAGCCCCCTCAAGCGCATCGAGTCGTGCCCGATCGACCTGGAGAGCCACAGCTCGGACCTGTGCCCGCTGCACCGCCGCCTGGACAACGCGCTGGGGATGGTGGAGGCGGCCTTCGCCTCGACGACGCTGGCCGAGGTGTTGACCGAGGAGAACCGCTGCCCGACGCTGCAGCGGCAACTGTCGACGTTCGCCGGGCTCGACCTCGTTGACCCGCAGCTGCGCCCGCGCTGACTTGGTCCAGCCCTGCGCTGCTGTGGCCTAGCCCTGCGCGCGGGCGGCGGCCACCGCCAGCGTGATCGCCGCGGCCGCGTGGGGGATGTCCTGCGCGCGCGTGCCGCGCCCCAGCGAGATCCGCAACGTGCCGAGCGCCAGTTCCGGCGCCACGCCCATCGCCGACAGCACCGACGAACCGCCGCCGCTGCCGTGGCAGGCCGCGCCCGCCGAGACCGCGACGTCCGGCAGGTGCGCCAGCACGCTCCCGGCCACCGCGCCGGCGAACCCGATGCTCAACGTGTTGGGCAGTCGTTCGGCGCCCGCGGCGTGGACGGCAGTGCGCGGCACCGCGGCGCACAGCAGGCGCGCCAGTTCGTCGCGCAGCGCCGCCAGGCGCGCGGCCTCGGCCGCGAGTTCCTGCCCGGCGATCGCGCACGCGCGGCCCAGCCCCACGATCGCGGCCACGTTCTCGGTGCCGGGCCGGCGTCCGCGCTCGTGCCCGGCGCCGAACATCAGGTTCGGCAGCCGCAGCCCCTCGCGCAGGCAGAGCAGGCCCACGCCCTTCGGCGCGTAGAGCTTGTGGCCGGCCACCGTCAGCATGTCGACGCCCAGCTCGTCCATGCGCACGGGGACCTTCCCGGCCGACTGCGCGGCGTCGGTGTGCGACAGCGCCCCGGCGGCGCGCGCCAGCGCGGCCAGCGCCGCCACCGGCTGGATCGCCCCCGTCTCGTTGTTCGCGTGCATCACCGACACCAGCGCGGTGCGCGGCCCGATCGCGCGCGCAGCCTCGTCGACCGCCACGCGGCAGTCGCCGTCCACGCCCAGCGTCACGGTGCGGCAGCCGAGCGACGCCAGCTCGCGGCAGGGGCCGCTGACGGCGGGATGCTCGACCGCGGAGATGACCAGCTCGTCGCGGCCCGCACGCAGGCCCAGCCGCGCCGCGCCCGTGACGGCATGGTTGTCCGACTCGGTGCCGCCGCTGGTGAAGATGACGCCCTCGACGGGCGCGCCCAGCAGCGCCGCGGCGTCGGCGCGGGCCGCCTCGACGGCGTCGCGGGCGCGCACGCCCAGCGCGTGCGGGCTCGACGGGTTGCCATAGCCCTCGCGCAGCCACGGCAGCATGGCCTCGAGCACGCGCGGGTCGATGGGCGTGGTCGCATTGTGGTCCAGGTAGAGCAGGCCGGCGGGCGTCATGCGCCCTCCCGGGCGCGGCAGGCCAGCACGACGACGCTGTGCGGCGCCACCTTCACCGGCGCCTCGGCCGGCAGCGCCGGGGCGTCGGGCCCCGCGATGTCGCCCGGCGACGGGCGCGCCGTGTCGACGACCACCAGCCAGCGCGCGCCCGCGAGCGGGGGCGGCACCTCGAACGCGAGTCCCTGCGAGCCGGCGTTGGCCATCACGTGCACCAGTTCGCCGCCTTCGGCGTGGGCCAGCGTGTAGGCGAGCGAGCGCGAGCGCGGGCTCCAGTCCGGCTGTCCCAGGCGCACGCCGTGCCACGAGATGTCGCCGGCGCGCTCGGGGCTGGTTGCCGCCCAGTAGCGGTCCTCCTGCAGGATGCGCAGGCTGCCCGCGAACGCGACCAGCCCGCGCGTGAAGCGCAGCAGCCCGGCGTCCTGCGCTGCGGGCGACCAGTCCAGGTGGTTCAGCCCGTTGTCCTGGCACCAGGGATTGTTGTTGCCGACGCGCGTGTGCCCGGATTCGTCGCCCGAGGTGATCATCGGCGCGCCGTGCGACAGCAGCGTCAGCGCCAGGAAGTTGCGGGCCTGGCGCGCGCGCAGCGCCGAGACGACGGGGTCGTCGGTGGCGCCCTCGATGCCGCAGTTCCAGCTGAGGTTGTCGTCGGTGCCGTCGCGGTTGTCCTCGCCGTTGGCGCGGTTGTGCTTGCGGTCGTACGAGACCAGGTCGCGCAGCGTGAACCCGTCGTGGCACGTGACGAAGTTCACCGAGTGCGACGGCCGCGCCTGCTCGCCGCGCAGCACGTCGGGACTGCCGACGATGCGCGCCATCAGGCTCTCGATGGTGTTCTCGTCGCCGCGCCAGAAGCGGCGGAGGTCGTCGCGGAAGCGCCCGTTCCACACGGCGAAGCGGCCGCCCGGGAAGTCGCCCACCTGGTACAGGCCCGCCGCGTCCCAAGCCTCGGCGATCAGCGAGGCGCCGGCCAGCTCGGGGTCCGTGCCGATCGCCCACAGCACCGGCGGCCGGTCCAGGGGACGGCCGTCCTCGCCGCGCGCGTGCACCGAGGCGAGGTCGAAGCGGAAGCCGTCGACGTGCATCTCGCGGACCCAGTAGCGCAACGAATCCAGGACCAGCCGGCAGCCGACGGGGTGGTTCGAGTTGAAGGTGTTGCCGCACCCCGTGTAGTCGGCGTAGCGCCCGGGCTCGGGACCCGCCAGGTAGTAGCCGCGGTTGTCGAGGCCCCGCCACGACAGCACCGGTCCGTCGGGCCCGCCCTCGGCGGTGTGGTTGTAGACCACGTCGAGGATGACGCGCAGGCCCTCGCGGTGCAGCGCGCGCACCATGTCGCGGAACTCGTCGACCGGTCCGGTCGGCGTGCGGTCGCTGCTGTAGCCCGCGTGCGGCGCGAACCAGCCCACCGGGCTGTAGCCCCAGGCGTTGGTGCGGCCGGGCGGCGCGTCCTGGGCGTCGTACTCGTGCACCGGCATCAGCTCGACCGCGGTCACACCCAGCTCGCGCAGCCACCCGGCCCTGGTCGCCAGCGCCGCGTACGTGCCGCGCACGCCGTCATCCAGCCCGCTCGAGGCGTGCGCCGTGAAGCCGCGCACGTGCATCTCGTAGATCACCTCGCGGGCCGGGGTCGACAGGGGGCGGTCGCCCTGCCAGTCGTAGCGCGCGTTGTCGACCACGACCGAACGCAGGGCGCGCGCCGTGTTGTCGCCCGGGGCGGCGGCCGCGGTGCGGTCGTAGACCTGCTGCCCGGCGACCGCCCGTGCGTAGGGGTCCAGCAGCAGCTTGGCGCCGTCGTGGAGCAGGCCGGCCCCGGCATCGCGCGGGCCGTCGACCTGCCAGCCGTAGACCTGTCCGTGTCCGCAGCCCTCCACGCGGACGTGCCAGTACGGCCCGGTGCGGTCGGCGGCCGGGTCGAGCGCATGGACGGTCGCGGCCGCCGCATCGAGGGGGCCGTCGAACAGGAGCAGTCGCACGGCCTCGGCCCGGGGCGCGTAGACGGCGAAATTGACGCCGCCGCCGGCGACCGTGGCGCCCAGGGGCGACGCCGAACCGGTTGTGAACGCGGTGGTTGGCAGGCTGGGCACGGTCGGCTCGCTCGCTTGGGGATGGGTGGGCGGGCGCGGGCCCCCGCAGGAGCCCCTAAATCCGGGGCGACAAGAACCGATAACCCATGCCGAGGTGAATTGCAACGGGCGTCAGGTCCGGACGGACCGACGTACCCGGCTATCCCCGTCGAGAGTGACGTGCATGCTCCTGCAGACGCTGGACAGCCTGATCCGTGCAGGAATCGACGCCCTCCAGGCCAGTTGCGGGCTGACGGTGACGCAGGCCCACGTGTCCATGGTGGGCAACGGCAGCCTGACCTTCCCGGCGCTGGGCGAGCTCCACATCCGCAACGGCACGCTGCAGCGGGTGCACCTCGGGTGCGACAACCGGCTGGTGATGCTGCTGGCCCAGCGCGAGGCGTGCCAGGACGCGCGCTCAGGCCTCGAGGTGATGGCCTCGCGCGTGCTGGCGAACGTGCTCGAGGAGATGCCCGGCCGCCGGCCGCGCGGCCTCGTCGAGAACCTGGCGCTGGCGCCCATGACGCTGCACACGCGCGGACAGCGCACGTTCGGCATCCGGCTCGAAACCGAGGGCGGCCGCCTGTTCATGCTGGCGGAGATCCCGTCGAAGGCCGAGTTGGAGGAGACCAACAACGGCGATGCCGTCCTGCGCCTGATCGAACGCTACCTGCCGCCCGACTGGCTGCAGCGGCGCGACCTGCACTCGGGCATGGCCATCGACAACTTCCTGGTGCTCGTGCGCAAGATCGAGTCGGACGTCTTCCTCGAGGTGCCCGCCGACGGCGACGGCGCCAGCCTGCGCAGCGGCGTGCTGCTGGACCAGAGCTCGCGATGCGGGCAGCGCGCGGTCAGGCTGTGCGCCGACCTGGCGGACGGCGACCTGGGCGCGCTCGCGCGCGGCCAGGCGGTGCGCGCGAGCGTGGGCCTGCAGGACCGCTCGTTCGGGTTCGACCTGGCGTTCCTCGAGGAGGACCGCCACGTCCTGGCCGGCGGCGCCTCGTTGCCCTGCGCCTGGTTCTCGCTGCCCGACAGCATCGCCGTGACGCAGCGTCGCCGCTCGTTCCGCCTGCCGCTGCCCCAACCGATGGCGATCGAGATCGAGTGCCCCGAGGGCGGCTGCCCGCATGCGATCGCCGAGGGCATCGCCCCGCGGCGCCACAGCCTGCAGGGCCTGCTGTGCGACCTCAGCTTCGAGGGCGGCCGCGTCATCCTGCCGGTGGGCGTCGACGGCCCGATGCTCGAGGCGGGCCAGCCGGCCCGCTGCGTCATCGACGTGCCCGGCGAACGGCAGCCGCTGGTCATCGCGGCCGTCATCCGGCGCGTCTCGCTGTCGCTGGCCGACCGCAACGAATGGCAGCGCGAGATCGGGCTCGAGTTCCACATTGCCGGCCCGGCCGACCGGGACGCCGCCGCCCGCATCCGCGACCTGGTCATGGACCTGCAGCGGGCCCGCCTGGCCCATCGCGTCCACGTGCTGGGGGACACCGACTGCTGACCGGCGGCGCCGTTCCCGCAGGACGGTGCTTGCTCCCCCGCCGACGGGCTCCTATCCTGAGCGCGACCGATCATTGGCCCCGGGCCACCCTCGCCGCGCAAACAGGATACGGATGTCCACTTACCAGCGCGCCACCCTCATCGTCAACCCGGTCGCGGGCTATGCCCTCGGGCTGCGGCTCAGCCAGCAGTTGCGCGAGTCCCTGGAGTCGCGCGGGCTGGCCTGCGACGTGCGGGTGACCAACGGGCAGGGTGATGCCCGGCGCTGGTCCGAGGCGGCGGCTGACGAGGGCTTCGACCTGATCGTCGCCATCGGCGGCGACGGCACGGTGGGGGAGATCGTCGCGGGGCAGGCGTGCTCCGCGCGCAAGGTGCCCATCGCGATCGTGCCGGTGGGCACGGCGAACGTCGTGTCGCTGGCGCTGGCCCTGCCGTGGCTGCCGGGCATGGCGGTGTCGAACATCGTCGAGGGGCGCGTGCTGCCGTTCGACGTCGGCTACCTGCCCGAGCTGGACCGCTACTTCTTCCTGATGGCCGCGATCGGCTTTCCGGCGCGGATCATCCGCGATTCGCCGCGCCGCCTGAAGAACATGTTCGGCACGTTCGCCTACCTGGGCGCGGCCATGCGCAACGCGTTCAACCTCGACGAGGCGCGCATCTTCATCGACGACGGCAGCGGCACCGACCGCGAGTTCTTCGGCAACACGATCCTGCTCTCGAACATCGGGCGCATCGGCGACATCAACCTCAAGGTGACGCCCGACACCAGCGCGCACGACGGCCGCTTCGACGTCAGCGTCATCTCGAGCCGCTCGTTGTGGGACCTCATCGTGATCCTGTTCCGCATGCTCACGTGGCGCTACCGGCCCACGCCCCTGATGCACCATTTCCAGGCCGAAAGCGTGGTCATCACGACCGACCCGCCGGTGGCCGTGCAGATCGACGGCGAGGACCTCGGGCAGACGCCGCTGTCCGCGCGCGTCATCCCCGGGGGCGTGCAGCTGGTGGTGGGTAATCGCTACCGTGAAAACCCGGACGGCGGCGGCTTCCTGAAGGAATTCCACCTGCCCTGGCAGCGGACGCGGCGCGGGTGGGTGCGGCGGCGGCTGGCGGCGGTCTCGGCGCGGTTCATCGACGATGGCGAGGACCCTTCCTGAGCCTCGTTTGGCCCCTTGGGCGACGATTTTTATGGTGGTCTGCGGACCACCATTTTTGTTCATGACGCCAATCCTTTGTCCAGGAACAAAATAGGCCGCGCGGCGCCGCCGCGACCGCGCGGTCCGGGGGTGGTTTCAGGTCGGCGGGCTACTTGTCGCCGCCCTTTTTGCCTTTGCCGGGGTGCCGGAACAGGAACGAGAAGCCGGCCCGGTCGGCCTCTTCGGAGGACATCGGGCTGGCCCAGAGCTCCGATTGCGGCGGCGCGGGCGCCGGGGTCGGCGTTGGGGCCGGTTGTGGTGACGCGGCGGCCGGCCTGGGCGGCGCCGGTGGCGGGGCAGCGGGCGGCGACACCTCTTGTGGTGACGCTGACACCTGCTCCAGGGCCGCAAAAGCGGGGTGGATACCCGCAGGAGCGGGGGCTGTCGGGGCCGCGACAACAGGCACCTCGACTTGTGGTGGTGTTACCACACTAATATCGGGATCCGTGGCGGGAGTGTCGCCCAGCAGGGGCACCGCAGCCCGCCAGCAGGTCTCCAGGATCTCGCCCAGCACCCGCCCGATGGTGCTGTTGCGACACCACCAGCCGCAGGGACCGCCGGCGCCCTCGGCGGGCCCGACGACCGCCGTCAGCCAGGCCTGGTCGTCGACCACGAGGTGCAGCCACTGCTCGCCTTGGGTGCTGCCAAGCTGCCCAATAATGGGCAGATGGCCGATTTCCACGACTGCCGAGGCCAAGGCTTCGGGGCTCAGGACACGGACCCGGCACCCCCGGCGCGCGGCGACACCCTCCAGGTCGGCGCCCAGCTCGTGGAGGACGTCTGGTGATCCCATGACCACAACGCTGGTGCGGCACGCCACCAGCAGCTCGCGCGCCCGGTCACGGACCGCCCCGGGGGTGGTCAGGGCCTGGGCGACCCCGTCGGCCGCGGGGGTGGCAAACGTCTCGAGCAGGGTCACGGCCTCGGCACCGTGCTTCCGCAGGCGCTCCACCAGGTGCGAAGTGAACTCGTCGGGGGGGACGGCCACGAACAGGCGTGGTTTATCCTGCACCACACGCACGGCCTTCCAGTGGACGAGTGCGTTGACCACCTTGCCGATGTTCGCCGGGTCGCGGCCCATCTCCTGCGCCACGCGGTAGCTGCTGAGTGCGCCGACGCCGCCGAGGGCCAGGCAGGCCACGTAAACCTCTGCCTCGGTGCGGGATAGGCCCAATTCGCGCAGGACTTCGACCTGGCGGGGCTGCTGGCTGTCGTCGTTCATGGGTCCTCCGGGGCCGGCGCGGCCGCGTGGGTGTGCGGCGGTCATCTTGTGGTAGATGGACTACATGATGATGCAAGCACGGTGCCAGCCCGTCAAGGGGCAATGCGGCTTGCCCCGAACCGGACAAACACTATCTTTTGCGGCCCCCTGTTTTGGCGCATCCCCGTCCCGACCCGAAGGCAGAGCATGCAGATCCGCAATGTGGCCATCATCGCCCACGTCGACCACGGCAAGACGACCCTGGTGGACCAGATCCTCCGCCAGTGCCACGTGTTCCGCGACAACCAGGTCGTGCGCGAGTGCGTCATGGACAGCGGCGACCTCGAGCGCGAGCGCGGCATCACCATCACGTCGAAGAACTTCGCGGTGATGTACGGCGACACGCGGATCAACCTGATCGACACGCCGGGACACGCCGACTTCGGCGGCGAGGTCGAGCGCGTGCTGAAGATGGCCGACGGCGTGCTGCTGCTGGTCGACGCGTTCGAGGGCCCGATGCCGCAGACGCGCTTCGTGCTGCAGAAGGCGCTGCAGCTGAACCTCAAGCCGGTGGTCGTCATCAACAAGGTCGACCGCGTGAACGCGCGCCCGCAGGAAGTGCTCGACGAGATCTTCAACCTCTTCATCGAGCTGCAGGCCACCGACGAGCAGCTCGACTTCCGCGGCGTGTACGCGGCGGGGCGCGACGGCTGGGCCATCGGCGAGCTGGAGGACGAGCGCAAGGACCTCAAGCCGCTGCTCGACATGATCGTCAAGCACGTGCCGGCGCCGCTGCACCAGGAAGGCCCCGTGCAGATGCTGATCGCGGCGATGGACCACAGCGACTACGTGGGCCGCATCGGCATCGGGCGCATCGTGCGCGGCACGCTGCAGGCGCGCAAGCCCGTGGTGCTGATCAAGCGAGACGGCACCGAGGTCAAGACGACGGCGAAGCAGCTGTACGTTTTCGAGAACCTCGGCCGCGCCGAGGTCGAGGAAGTCATCTGCGGCGACTTGTGCGCGGTCGTGGGCCTGGACAACGTCGACATCGGCGACACGCTGGCAGATCCCACCTGTCCCGAGCCGCTGCCGATCATCGCCATCGACGACCCCACGTTGTCGATGGTCTTCCGCGCCAACGACAGCCCCGGTTTCGGCCAGGAGGCGCGCTACAGCACCAGCCGGCAGCTGCGCGAGCGCCTGCTGAAGGCCTCCGAGCGCGACGTGGCGCTGCGGGTCGAGGACTTCCAGGAGGGCTTCAAGGTCTCGGGCCGCGGCGTGCTGCACTTCTCGATCCTGATGGAGAGCATGCGGCGCGAGGGCTACGAGTTCCTGGTGGGCCAGCCGCAGGTCATCTACAAGGAGATCGGCGGGCGCAAGAGCGAGCCGGTCGAGGTGCTGACCGTCGACGTGCCCAGCGAGCTGGCGGGCACCGTCATCGAGTACGCCGCCTCGCGCAAGGGCGAGATGGTGCGCATGGATGTCCGCGAGGGGCGCACGCACCTGGACTTCCACATCCCGAGCCGCGGGCTGATCGGCTTCCGCAGCAAGATGCTGCGCGCGACCGCCGGCGAGATCGTGATGCACCACCGGTTCCACCAGTACGAGTACTTCAAGGGCTCGATCCCCGAGCGCACGTCCGGCAGCATCATCTCGATGCACGGCGGGAAGGCCGTGGCCTTCGCGCTCGACGCGCTGCAGGACCGCGGCATCTTCTTCATCGAGCCGGGCGACACGCTCTACACGGGGCAGATCATCGGCGAGACGCCGCGCGACGAGGACATCATGGTCAACGCGCAGAAGGCGAAGCAGCTGTCGAACATGCGCGCCTCGGGCAGCGACCGGAAGATGAAGATCGCCCCGCCGCTGAAGATGAGCCTCGAGGAGGCGCTCGAGTACCTCAACCACGACGAGTACGTCGAGGTGACGCCCAAGTCGATCCGCCTGCGCAAGGCGCTGCTGGACGAGAACGACCGCAAGCAGGCCGCGAAGAGGGCCAAGCTGTCGGGGCCCGACGAGTAGGGCGAACGCGGGAAGCGGGCGATGCGCGTCACGTTGACGGCCCCCGACTGGGCGACCCACCTGCTGAGCGACCTGACCGACTGGCAGCGCGCCCCGCTGCCGGTCGGTGACCTGCATCCCCTGGACCTGGCCGACGACGCCTACTTCGAGTACGCCTGGCTGGCCGCGGGCGGCGAGCGCCGCGAGGATCCCCTCAACACGAACCCGCGCCTGAACCCCTGGTGGACGTACGCCTGCAACGTCGTCGGCCCCCGCTGGCGCTTCGACGCCGATGCCGAGGCGGCCCTGCAGGCGGCGCCGGCCGGCCGCGTGCTGCGGCTCGAGGTCCCGTCGCGCATCCTCGGCCACGCCCGCCGCGTGATGGTCTACACGCCCGCCGGGTGCGGCGACCGCGCGCTGCCGC
>CAINDZ010000585.1 GCA_903847545.1 uncultured bacterium
GATCGGCGTGGTGCAGGTGCTCGATGGCGAGCAGTCGACCCCGGCGCGCGACCACGGGGCGCGTGGCGCGATGCCGACGCCGGCGGCTGCGCCGGCCGAGAAGCCGCGCGGCGTGACCTTCCTGCCGCCGCGCCCGGTCGAATCCGCCGAGCCCGGCGTTCCCTTGCGCCCGGTCGTGGCGGCTGAACCGTCGCGCAGCGACGCGGCGACCGCCCCGCTGCCGGCCATCCTCGTCGCCGAGGATGCGTTCCCGCGCCCGGTGTGTCGCAGCGTGACCCTGTCCAGCTCCGACGCCGGCGTGCGCGCCGAGGTGCGGCTGTCGTCGGGCGGGCGCGAGGCCGTCGGCGTGGCCGAAAGTCCCAACCACCAGGACAGCGACATCCAGTGCATCGCGCGGGCCACCGTGGACGCCGTCGCCGGGCTGCTGGCCCTGCCGCTGGTACTCCACCTGCGCGAGGTCCGCTTCGACACGGTGGGCGACCAGGCCACGGTGCTGGCGGCGGTCGACCTCGTCGAGTCGCGCCGCACCGAGACGCTGCTCGGCGCCTGCGCCGCGCGCCACAATCGCCAGCAGGCCGTGGTGCACGCCGTCCTGGGGGCCCTGAACCGGCGCCTGGGCCTGTTCGCCCTGCGTGACGCCGCGGCCGGCTGATTCGCCCCCGACCTTCCTTGAACCGAGCGCCGCCCGGGCCTATCATGCGCTTGGTCGTGTGTCCCTGTGTCCCGCGAAAGGAAGGCCATGAAGTACGCCGACAGCGGGGTCAATATCGACGCCGCCACCCGGGCCTTGGCCCGCAGCCGCGACCACGTGCGCTCGACCTGGGACGCCAGGGTCCGCAACGAGATCGGCGCCTTCGGCGGCCTGTTCCAGCCCTCGCCGGGCGAGCCGCTGCTCGTGGCCAGCGTCGACGGCGTCGGGACCAAGGTCACGGTGGCCTCCCAGTGCGGCCGCTACGACACCGTGGGCCAGGATCTCGTCAACCATTGCGTCGACGACATCCTCGTGCAGGGCGCCGAGCCGCTGTTCTTCCTCGACTACTTCGCGACCGCGCGCCTGGACGAGGCCGTCCTGCCCGAGGTGCTGGCCGGCTTCGCCAAGGCGTGCCGCGAGAACGGCTGCGCCCTGCTGGGCGGCGAGACCGCCGAGATGCCCGGTGTGTACGCCGCCGGCGAGTTCGACCTGGCCGGGACCATCGTCGGCCGCGTCCTGCCCGAACACGTGATCGACGGCAGCGCGATGCGGGCCAAGGACCGCGTGTGGGGACTGCCCAGCACCGGCCTGCACACGAACGGCTACTCGCTGGCGCGGGCCGTCCTGCTCGACAAGGCCGGGCTGCGCGTGACCGATGCGCCGGCCGAGCTGGGAGGGACCACCGTCGGCGACGCGCTGCTGGCCGTCCACCGCAGTTACCTTCCCGCCGTGCGGGCGACCTGGGAGGCCTGCGGGCGCCCCGCGGTGCGCGGCCTTGTCCACATCACCGGCGGCGGCTTCTACGACAACATTCCCCGCGTCGTCCCGGACGGCCTGTGCGTGCATGTCGACCCGACGGCCTGGGAGCCGCTGCCCATCTTCCGCCTCATCGCCCGTCTCGGCGACGTGCCCGCGCCCGAGATGTACCGCGTGTTCAACATGGGGATCGGGATGGTCGTGGTGACGCCTCCCGATTGCGACCTCGGCGCCGTGCCGGGCCTGGACGCGGTGCTCATCGGCGAGGTCCGTCCCGGGGCCGCGAAGGTCCGCCTGCCCTGGTGAACGCCCCGCGTCACCATTGAGGGTCGGTGGCGCCTGCCACGTGTCCCAGGCGGTGTCCCGCCAGGGCTGTGGACAACCGGCGCCGTGGGACACTCCGCGGGACACATCCCGGCGCGCCCGAACCTGCCGCCTTCCGCAGTTGCCGCCCCCGCAACCGGTTCCAATCGTCCGTGGCCACCGACGCCGGCACGGCACGACTTGTGCCTTGGGCGACCCCGTACCCCCACCCGACGGGAGGAGCCATGGATCACGGTGCATTCTGGGACGAGGAGTTGCGCGCGTTCCCGCACGGCGGCCGGGGCGCCGCCCTGTGGGTCGTGCGCCGAAGCGCGCCCGAGGCCGGCGCGCCCCTGCAACTGCTCAAGACATGGGACTGCGGCACGGCGAGACGCGAAGGGCTGGCCGCCCGGCCGCCGCTCGGGACGCTGCTGCGGGCGATGGCCGACAACCGCGAGGAGCTGATCCGCAGGGGCCGCGACACCGCCCTGTGGGTGGAGCCGCTGCGCGCGCGAGGCGCGGTCGTCGGCTGCCTCGGCATCTGGTTCGACGCCGCCGAGCCGTGGCGCGAGGGGATCTTCCTGTGGGGGCAGAGGCTGGTGCCGCGCCTGCTGCCGGTGCTCGGGCTCCTCGAGCCGCAGGGGCCGCTGCCCGGCGAGGCCGCAGCCCAGCCCACGCTGTTCCCGCTGCCGGCGGTCGCGCCGCCCGCGAAGGCGCCGCCGAGGAAGGCCCCGCCGGCCTCTGCCGCCGCCCCCGGTGAGGGCCTGGTCATGCCCCTGCCGCGCCCGGCCACCATCCCGGGCATTCCCGGCTGCGTCGGGGCCAGCGCCGAGCTCGTGCGCCTGGGGGTGCGGCTGGGCAACATCGCCCGCAGCGGCGTCAACGTGCTGCTGCACGGCGAGAGCGGCACGGGGAAGGAGATCATCGCGCGCGCGCTGCATGTCGCCAGCGACCGGCAGGCGGGACCGTTCATCGCGCAGAACTGCGCCGCGCTTCCGGAGACGTTGTTCGAGTCCGAGCTCTTCGGCCACCGCGCCGGCGCCTTCACCGGCGCCGCCACCGAGAAGAAGGGCCTGCTCGCGGCCGCCAGCGGCGGGACCTTCTTCCTGGACGAGATAGGGGACATGCCCCTGGCGCTGCAGATCAAGCTCCTGCGCGTCATGCAGGAGCGGCAGTTGCGCCGCATCGGCGACCTCAAGAGCATTCCCGTGGACCTGCGCTTCGTCGCCGCCACGCACAAGGACCTCACGGCCGAGATCCGCGACGGGCGCTTCCGGCTCGACCTCTACTACCGCCTCAAGGTGGTGGCCGTCGTGATCCCGCCGCTGCGCCATCGTCCCGAGGATGTCGCGCCGCTGTTCGCGTACTTCCTGAAGAAGAGCGGGCGAAACATCGACAAGATAAGGATTACCGAGGCGGCACTGTCGGCGCTCCAGCAATGGCGCTGGCCCGGCAACGTGCGTGAGCTCGAGAACGAGGCCCACCGCCTGACGGCCCTGTTCCCCGACGAGATGCTCATCCGTCATGCCCACCTGTCGCGCGAGGTGCGCGGCGCCGATCCGCACCTGGTGGAGGCGGCCGACCTCGGCACGCTGCGCGCGCTCGACCAGGCGGGCGAGCTCCTCGAGCGGTACCTGATCCGCAAGGCCATCGCGGCGTGCAACGGTCGCAAGGCGGCCGCGGCCCGCCGCCTGGGGCTGTCGCGTCAGGGCCTGTACAAGAAGATCACGCGCTACGGCATGGCGGACCTCATCGCCTCGGAAGCCTCCTGACGCGTCACGGCCGGCCCGTGACCTCCGCTCCGGCGCCCCGTCTGGACAGGGGCGCGGGAGCGGGGTATGTTGCGGCGATGAGATCCCTGCCCGCACCCCGATTCCATGGGCCCCGTCCCGCCTGGCCTTCGCGCGGCACCTGGCTGGCCATGCTGGCCGGCGTGATGGTGACCGGCGGCCTGCCGCCGCACGCCTGGACCGGCATCCTCGTGCCCGCCGGCCTGGCGATCCTGATGGCGGTCGTCCTCGCGGCGCCGCGCCCGGGACGCGCGGCATGGGCCTTCGCGCTGGCCCACCAGGCGACGCTGCTCTACTGGATGTTCCTGCTCGACCCGGCCAAGAGCATCCCCACGCGGGCGCTGGTGCCCATCCAGGCCATCCTGACCATCCTGTACGTGTCGGTGTTCTACGCGGCGTGGGGCCGCGCCTGCGGCCTGGTGCGCGCGCGGCAGGGCGAGGCGCGCGCGCTGCTGGCGATGCCCGCGCTCTGGGTCGCGATGGAGGCCGCCCGCAGCGTCGGCGAACTCGGGTTCCCCTGGTGCCTGACCGGCAGCTGCGCCGTGGGCACGCCCCTGATGGTCCTGGTGCGCGGGGCGGGAGAGCTGGGCCTCGGGCTGGGCGTGGCCCTAGGCGCGGCGACCGCGGTCGCGTGGCTGTCCGGAGGCGGCGACGACCTGCGCGCGCTGCGCGGCGTCCGCTGGCCCCTGGCGCTGGCGGCGGCGGCGGCGTGGATCCTGCTGGGCCTGGGCGCCGCGGTGCGCCC
>CAINDZ010000586.1 GCA_903847545.1 uncultured bacterium
CCCCGCTCATCGAACAGGGCGTGCGCGCCCTGGTGGCCGGGGCCCTGGCCGGCGGCGCTGAAATCCGCCTGGCGGCGGCCGGTGATGCGCTCGTGCGGCGCGACTTCGACCCCGTGGACGCGTACGTGGACGTGCTGCGGCAGGTGGTGCCCGCGGCGCTGCTCGAGGCGATCGCGCCCGCCGCCGCGCGCGGCTTCCGCGCCGGGTTCTGCACCGAGGGCGGCTCGATGGGCCCCACGGCGCGGCGCGTGTTCGGGGCGCTGGGCATCGATTGCGGCGCCGAAGGCACGGTCTTCTTCACGCACGAGGACGAGCACTCCGATTACCACGGCATCGGGCAGCTGGACGGCCAGAACCACGGCGTGGACCCGGGCAAGTGGCAGGTCTACAAGCACGTCGGCGCGCAGGAACTGCTGCGCGCGCACACGTGCGACGTCTTCTTCATCTGGGACCCGGACGGCGACCGCTTCAACATGGTCACCGTGGCGCCCGCCGCCCTGGCCGCGGCCGCCGCCGGCGCCGGGCTGGAAGTGGACCCGCTCGATGCCGACCGCTGCCTGGTCTTCTTCAAGCCGAACCAGATCTACTTCATGCTGACGGCGCTGAAGCTGGAGGGGCTGGCCGCCGCAGGCGCGCTGGCCAGGCACGACTGGATCACCGCGACCACGTTCCCGACCAGCCGCAGCATCGGCGAGATCGCCGAGGTCAGCGGCCGTCGCGGCGGCGCCAACCTGCCCACCTACCAGGTGCCGGTGGGCTTCAAGTACTTCGCCGAGCTGGTGGGCAGCCTCGAGCAGCAGGTGGCCGCGGGCACGGCCAACGCCACAGCCACCGACGTGACCGGGCGCGTGACCGCTTTCGGCCCGCGCCCGCGCCTGCTGATCATGGCCGAGGAGAGCGGCGGCGCGGCGATGGGCTTCGCCGAGCCGGTGGCCAGCCGCCACGGCAGGCGCCGCAGCCTGGCGCCCAAGGAGAAGGACGCGATGCAGATCGGCGTGCTGGCCCTGTGCCTGGGCGCGCGCCTGCACGTGGAGGGCGGCAGCTTCGCGGGCTACTACCTGGCGGCGCTCGACCGCTACGACACCACCTACCGCTTCTACGAGCGGCGCGACCTGACCCTGTTCGACGAGTCGCTGAAGGGGTCCGCGCGCGATGCCGCGAAGGCCGCCGGCAATGCGCGCAAGGATGCCACGGTGGCGTTCTTCACGTCGCTGGAGGGGCTGGCGCCCGGCGAGGTGGCGGCTCGGCTGCAGGGCGGCCTGCCCGCGGGCGTGGCGCTGCCGCCGGTCGAGCGCGCCTTCCGCGCCGGCGACGGCACCATGATCGAGTTCGCGGGGCTGTGGTTCGAGCTGCGCGCCTCGGGCACCGACGCGGTGCTGCGCTACTACATGGAGGGCCGCGACGCGGCCACGGTGGGCGCCCTGAACGAGGCGTTCACGCGGCTGGCGCTGCCGGCGTAGGGCGGCGCGCCGCTTCCCGCCCCGTCACCAGCGCAGCGTGCCCGTCAGCTCCAGCCCGCTGAACGCCGGCTCGTACTTGCACACGCCGCCCGAGCACAGGAAGCCCTGCTGCCGCTCGCCCGCCCACAGGCTGAGCGTGGCGCCGCCCGCGAGGCGGCGCGTGGCCTGCAGCGCGACGAAGGGGCCGGCGTCCTCGCCCGGCGAGCGCTGCGCCTCGTACTTGTTGTTCAGCTCGACGACCGCGCCCAGCGTCCAGTCGAACGTCGTCGCGCACTCCAGCTTGAGCCACTGCTGGTCGTAGGCGCCCAGGTCGAAGCCCGCGCCGCCGCCCATGCGCACGTGCTGGTGCTCGGCCTGCAGGCTCCAGCCCGCGCGGCCGGCGCCGCCCCAGGTGACGTCGACGGCCGCGGTCTGGCGCAGGCCCTCGCTGTCCTGGAAGCCCAGCGCCGCGTTGACGCCCAGGCCGCCGTCCTGCTCGCGGCCGGCCGCCACGTACACAGCCTCGTACACGGTGCCGCCGTCGTGGCGGCGCAGGCGCGCCGCGCTGGCCTTCGCGGTCAGGCCGCCCGGCCCGGCCCACGTCACGTCCAGGTTGTGGCCCTTCTCGTCGGTGGCGTTCAGCACGTGCGGCGCGCGGTTCAGCAGCGTCCATGCGTACTCGCCCGCCAGCGCCGGGGGGCGGTTCAGCGACGTCGCGCCGTCGGCGCGCGCCACCAGTTCGAAGTCCTCGTAGTCGCTGCCTTCCCACGAGACCGTCACCGGGCCGCGGTACAGGTTCAGGTTGCCGTACAGCGCCCAGCCGCGGCGCGGGTCGTCGCCGGCGGCGTCGAAGTCGAAGGCGTCCAGCGAGAGCCGGTTGCGCCCCGCCACCTCAACGTACCAGTCGACGGACTCGCGGCTCTGGCGGGCGCGGAAGCCGGCCGCCCACTCGCGGTCGACCGCGCCCGAGCCGGCCGTCGCGTCGTTGGCCCAGGTCAGCCCCGAGAACCCGCAGGCCAGGCCGTGGCCGGCGGCCCACTCGAGGTCGGCGCCGCGCAGGTCCAGCGCGCGCGCCGACGGCGTGCCCGTGAAGGCGGTGGCGGCCAGGTCGCCGTGGCGCACGGTGGCGATGACGCCGTCCAGCCGCGTGTCGATGCGCAGGTTGCGGTCCTGCCAGGCGTTGAAGATGAGCCCGCGACCGAACAGGCCGTGGAACGTGCCCGCGCGCACGGTGACGCCTTCGCGCACCATCTCGAACCAGCGGTGGGTGACCTCGTTGCGGCGGCCGCCCTCCTCGGCGGGCGACTGCGAGTCGAGCGTCAGGCCGGCGCGCAGCTGCCCATCGCCCAGCGCGCGCTGCAGCGACAGGTCGAGCCAGTTCTCGACGATCTCGCGCCGCGTGTCGGTGGCGTACGAGTACTCGAAGCGGTCGGTGACCGTCACGTCGGTCGCGGGGGACGGGGCCGCGCACGCGGGCGCCGTCACGGACAGGGGAGCCGGCACGGCGGCGGCCGGCAGCCCGGGCGCCTCCGCATCGGGACCGGCCGCGGGCGCGCCGAGGGCCGCCTCGACCGCCTGCTCGACGTTCGCCTCGCTGCCCGGCACGTAGCCGGTCTGCCGGAAGGCCTCGCGTCCGTCGCGGTCGTAGACGACCAGGAATGGCATGGCGTCGACGTGCAGCTGCCGCTGCACCTCGCCGGCGGTGTCCAGCAGAACCGTCAGGTGCGTCCACCCGTGCGAGCGCACGGTGGGCTCCACCTTGGCGACGCTGCGCGGGTCGTCGGTCGCCACGGCCAGGAAGGTGACGCGGCCGTCGTACTGCGCGGCCAGCTTCTCCAGCTGCGGCAGCTCCTTCAGGCAGGGCTTGCACCACGTGGCCCAGAACGAGACGACCACCGGGCCGTTCGCGAGGGCGTCACCGAAGGCGACGCGCCTGCCGGCGGGGTCTTCCAGCGTCCAGTCGGGGGCGGCGGCCGCGGGCGTCGCGCATGCGACCAGCAACAGCAGCGCGACGGCGCGCGGCAGGCGACGGAAAAGAGCGGTCATCGGGACTCCCGGGGGTCGGTTGGGGGCGCGCCCTACTTCGCCAGGACCAGCTTGACGACGGCGACCGTGCCCGCGGCACCCGACAGGCGCGCCACGTAGGCACCGCCGGGCAGCGCGCGGCCCAGGTCGTCGCGGCCGTCCCAGGGGATGCCGCCACGGGCGGACGCCGCCTCGCCGCGCCACAGGGCGCGCACCAGGCGCCCACGCAGGTCGAAGACGTCCACGGCCAGCCGGTCGCCCGGCCGGCCCGCGTCGTCCACCGTCAGCACGGTGCGCGGGTTGAACGGGTTGGGCGCGGCGGCCAGGCCGAGGGGCGCGCCGGGCAGCGGGGCGGCCGACGTGGCCGGCGACTGCACCTCGAAGCCGACCGTCTTCTGCAGCGACGGCTGGTTCGTGCTGGCGATGGTGATCCACGTCGTGCCGTGGCCCAGGTCGACCATCGGCGTGATGTTCACGCCCAGGTACATCGAGGCGCCCGGCTGCAGCGTGAACTGCAGCTGCGTGATGAACGGCGGGTAGCACAGGCCGACGTCGCACATCGTCGTCACCCAGTTGGCCGACATGCTCGACACCATCGTGACCCTGTACGTGTCCGCCACCGAGCCCGTGTTGTACAGGTCGGTGTGGAACGACGTCGTGACATTCAGCGCGGTGCCGCGCGCGCTGTCGGCCACGACCCAGTTGAACGAGCTCTGGGCCTGCGCGGCGGTGGCGGCCAGCGCCAGCAGGAGAACCAGGGCGGCGATGGTCGGCAGTCGGCGGTCACGTTTCATCTCGGTCGATCCTTTGTCAGGGCTGTTGCGCCTTCACGGTGGCCGCGGTCGAGCCGGCCTGCAGCACGGCCTTGTCGGCGGTGCGCTGCACGAAGGCGTAGACGGTCAGGTTGCCGGGCGCGGTCGCGCCCCGGTTGAGCGAGACCTCGAACGTCGCGGGCTGGCCCGCCGTCAGCGGCCCCAGCGCCGGCCGCGCGTCGACGCGGTCGCGGAACACGTGGTGGAACACCGACTGGCCGTTGGTGCCGGGCGGCGTGTCGTAGGCCACGACATCCTCGTAGAACGCCACGTACAGCGAGCAGCCGGTCAGGTCCACGTCGCGCAGCGGCGTCAGCGTCACGGTGACGGGGATGGACGCGCCGACCTCGACCACGGCGCCGACGTCGACCAGGAAGCCGGGGTCGACGTCCCAGCGCGCGGCCACCGCGTTGCCCGGCGCCACCGCGTCGAGCGCGTCGGGCTGCGCGACGCCCTCGACGAAGAGCAGCGGCGTCGCCATCACCCAGTAGAAGGTGTAGCGCTCGGCGTTCTCGGTCGGGTTGGCCAGATACATCGGGTCGGTCGGGTTGGGCCAGCTGACGCTGTACTCGACGAACAGCGCGCGGTCGGGGCCGTAGCCGTCGCGCGCGCACAGGTCGACCAGGTTCTGCGCCGCCTGCGCGCAGGTGCCGCAGTTGACGTTGCCGAAGCTCTCGAGCATCACCGTGCGGCGCGAGCGCAGGCCCAGCTGCTGCGGCGTCACCTCGGCCACCGCGCCCTCGACGACATCCACGGCCACGCTTGCCGGCAGGCACAGCCACGTGTCCTTCGCCAGCGAGATGTTGACGGTGCCGGGCTGCAGGCCGGCCACCGTCGCGGGCGTCACCTTGCCGGTGTCGACGCCGTCGACCAGGATGCGCGCGCCGGCGGGCTCGCTGGTCACGCGCACGCCGGTCTGGAACAGCGCGAAGTCGACCGCGACGTCGTCCAGCGGGCGCAGGTCGACGGGGATCATCCCCGGGTCGGCCTGCCACTCGGCCAGCTCGACGCTGACCTGGTGCGCGGCGGCGCTGACGCCGGTGAACGTGAAGGGGGTCACCTGCCCGGTGGCGGCGCCGTCGATCATGATGGCGGCGCCCGGGGGCGTGGAGCGGACGGTGAGCGTGGCCGGCTCGTACACCGGCGCGACGCGGCCGCAGCCGACGACCATCATCGTCACCAGCAGGGGCGCCCACAGCAGGCGGGACGCAGCGGTCAGGCGTCGCACGAGGGGCACGCGCGCGTCCTTTCGGGCGGGCGGGGGTGGCTCCGGGCCGCGGAGCCGGCCATGGGGCCGGGCGACCGGGCGCTTTCAATTATAGCCGCCGCCCCGCCGGGCGGTCAATCCGCCCCCTGAATCGGAGGGATTTGCCCGCGGCCTGGCCGCTCCGTAGGTTCACGGGCTTCCCGGGCGGACACCACGGCCGGGCCCCGGACCGGGCCCGCGCAGCAGTCGGGGCAGGGTTGGGGGTCCTGGACCCGGAACCGCCGGAGTGCCCGCCATGTTCAAGAGAGCCGTTCTCTTCGTCGTCGTCCTCTTCGCTGCCGGCCTGCTGCCGGCGCTGCTGTCGACCGCCGCCATCGCCTCGTCCGAACCCAACCAGCTGGGCCTGTTCTACGATGCCGCCGGCACGGTGGACCAGGTCTCCATCGGCGCCAACACGATGCAGGTGCTGTACCTGGTGCTGCTGAACCCCGTGAACGACGACTACCAGGGCGGCACGCGCGACGTGGGCTACGTCGGCGGCTTCGAGTGCGGGCTGGTGCCGCCAACCGGCGACCTGGTGCTGGGGGTGGACTTCCCGGCCGTGGCGGTGAACGTGGGCTCGACGTCGAACCTCATCGTGGGCTACGGCGCGGCGGTGCCCGTGGGCTCGGGCCGCGCCGCCACGCTGGCCAGCGTGCGCG
Organism: uncultured bacterium; assembly: GCA_903847545.1. GTDB lineage: Bacteria > Krumholzibacteriota > Krumholzibacteriia > LZORAL124-64-63 > LZORAL124-64-63 > CAINDZ01. Next base: position 6,185 of record CAINDZ010000586.1, read on the forward strand.
TGCTCAGCTACGGCAACAACCGCGACGGCTACCGCCTGGCCCTCGCGTCGCCGCCGTCGCTGGCGGGCTCGCTGGCCTACGTCGACGCCGAGGAGCCGGGGGCCAACCTGGTGGCGATGATGCCGGTCAGCGGCGCGTTCGACCGCGCCGTGTTCGCCTTCGGCGACTGGAAGCTGCGCGAGCAGGCCCCGTGGGGCGAGATCAAGATCCTCTTTCGGTAGTCGCGCGCGTCCGCAGCTCGGTGCGCAGCACCTTCATCATGCTGCTCTTGGGCAGCTCGGTGATGATGTCGAAGTGGCGCGGCACCTTGTACGGCGACAGCAGCTTGCGGCAGTGGTCGCGCAGGTCGTCGGCCGTGGCCGACTGGCCGGGGCGCAGCACCACGTACGAGCGCAGCACCTCGCCCCGCTGCGGGTCGGGCACGCCGATCGTCGCCGCCTCGAGCACCGCCGGGTGCGACAGCAGCACGCCGTCCACCTCGTCGGGGTACACGTTGCAGCCGTTGACGATGACCATGTCCTTCTTGCGGCCGACGATGGTGCAGTAGCCGTCCTCGTCCAGGCGTGCCAGGTCGCCCGTGTACACCCAGCCGTCGCGCAGCGTCTGCGCCGTCTCGTCGGGACGGTTCCAGTAGCCCAGCATGACCTGCGGGCCACGCAGGCAGAGCTCGCCCTCCTCGCCGGGGCCCAGCTCGCGCGTGCCGGTCTCGATGTCGACGACCTTGTGGTCGGTGCCCGGCATGGGCACGCCGACGGTGCCCGGCTTGCGCAGGCCGTTCAGCGGGTTGCCGTGCGTGACGGGCGAGGTCTCGGTCATCCCGAAGCCCTCGGTGATGCGCCCGCCGGTCAGCGTCTCGAAGCGGCTGAGCACCTCGACGCCCAGCGGCGCCGAGCCCGAGAAGCAGCCCTTGATGCTGGTGATGTCGAGCTTGTCGATGTCCGGGTAGTTGTTGATGGCGATGTAGAGCGCCGGCACCGCCGGGAACATCGTCACGCGGTAGCGCCGGATGCTGGCCACCAGGTCGTCGATGTCGCGCGGGTTCGGGGCCAGCACTATCTGGAAGCCCGCCAGCACCGGCCACAGCATCGACACGGTCATGCCGAAGACGTGGAAAAACGGCAGGCAGGCGAGGGTGACCTCCTGGCCGTCCACGGCCTCGTGGAACCACATGCCGCACATCTGCGCGTTCACCGAGATGTTGCGGTGCGTCAGCATGGCGCCCTTCGATACGCCCGTGGTGCCGCCGGTGTACTGCAGCAGCGCCACGTGGTCGAGCGGGAAGTAGGGCCCGTGCGCGATGGGCGCGTTCTGCTTCACCAGGTCGCGGAAGAAGTGGACCACCGGCTCCTTCTTCACGCGCACGTACTGCCCGGTCTTCTTCAGCTTCAGCGGCGCCAGCACGTTCAGCGGGAACGGCAGGTACTCGGGGATCGACGTGACGACGACGTGCTTCACCGACGTCCGCGACAGGATGCCGCGCAGCTTCCCCGCCCACAGGTAGTCGAGCGTGACGACCACCTCGAC
>CAINDZ010000587.1 GCA_903847545.1 uncultured bacterium
CGCCGCCGCCCGGGGCCGCCGTCGCCGCCGCCGCCAGCGCCGCGCGCGCCGCCTCGGCGAGGCCCGGCAACAGCTCCGCCGCCGGCCGCCCCACGATGGCCGCGATCGGCCTGCCGATCACGAGGGCCGCCGCGGGATTCGCCAGCGAGATGACGCCCCCGGCGTCGATCGCGATCACGCCGTCGGCGATGCTGGCGAGGATGGCGCCCTGCCGGCCCGACTCCAGCCGCACCGCGAGCTCGGACCGCGCCAGGTCGGCCGTGCGCGCGTCGACCTCGGCGACCAGTCGCTGGGCATAGCGACGCCCCTGCACCACCGAGACCACCAGCCAGACCAGCGCCAGCAGCCCGGCCACGGCCAGCACCTGCACCCACGGCCGAAGCAGCAGCGGCGGGCGAATGACGATCGTGCCCGACGACGCGACGCTGCTGCTGCGGCCCTCGATGTCGAAGGCCTGCACATGGAAGCGGTAGCGCCCCGGCGGCAGGTGGGTGTAGCGCACCGAGCGGGCGGGATTCACCGCCGGCGCGTTCCATTCGGTTTCGGCCCCTTCCAGGCGCGTCGCGAACCGCAGGCGAGTTTCGTCCTCGAACGTCGGGGCCGTGAAGCGGGCGACGATGTTGTGGGTGCCGGCTTCGACATGGAGTTCGGCCGTGGCGTCGACGGTACGTCCGTCGACGTCGAATCCGGACAGCCACAGCGGCAGGCTCGATTCCGGCTCTCCCGCCAGCCGCTGGTCGAAGATCGACACGCCGCGATTGGTCCCGATCCACATGCGGCCGTCGGTGTCGCAGATGACGGCGTCGCGGTTCGTCTCGGCGCCCAGGAGGCCGTCGGCCACGGCGAAGCGCCGCAGGTTGTGTCCGTCCCACCGGCAGGCGCCGGCGCCGGTGCCGAACCAGAGGTTGCCGTCATGGTCGGGCGTGATGGCGTAGATCGGTTCGGACAGCACGGGGTCCGGAGCGGTTGTCGGCTCGAGGCGGCCTTCCTGCACGCGACACAGCCCCGTGCTCGTGCCCACCCAGGTCACGCCAGGCGCGGGTTCGTACACGGCATAGGTGCTCATGCGCCCGCTCGCGGGTTCGGCCACCAGGAACGTGACCTGGTCGCCGGCCACTCGAATCACGCCGTCGCGCACGGTGGTGACGTAGAGCGCGCCGTCGCTTGCCTCGATGAACCGGCGCGCGGTGATGCGCAGGCCATCGGGTCCATTGCGGGCGTCGATGTGCTCGAACCGGTCGCCGACCTGGCGATAGATGCCGCCAACCGTGCCGGCCCACAGTTGCCCGCGCCGGTCGCGCAGCACGGCATAGGCGGCGCCCTCGAGGCCGTCGGCAAGCCCGTACCAGCGCACCGATCCCCGCGCGTCGAGATGGGCCAGCCCGCTCTGGTCCATGGCCACCCAGAGGCTGCCGTCGGCGTCCTCGAACAGGTCCATGGCCCGGCTCCAGTCGCGTCCAGGCGCCAGGAGTTTCTGCGTGCGCGGCGGCCGGGTCATGTAGGTCACGCCGTCGTTGTGGCCAAGCACGATCGTGCCGTCGCGCCGCTGCAGCACGGCCGCCACCTCGTCGTCGAGCAGGCCGTCCGCACTCGTGAAGCTGCGCAACCGGCGGTTGGGCAGCTTGTCGATGCCGCGCTGGCTGGTGATCCACGCCACGCCTTCGTGGTCGACGAGCACGTCGTTAAGGCTGCTCGAGAGCAGCCCGTTCTCCTGCGTCAGGCGCTCGACGCCGAGCAGGGGGTGCAGGTAGAACAGCGACCGCGGCGTGCCGATGTAGAGCCCACCGATTTCGTCGATGGCCGCGTCGACGCCCTCGATCGTCAGCAGCAGGCGCAGTTCGTCGCCGTGCTGCTCGTACCTGAACCCGCCTTCGCTCCACTCCCCGTACCAGCCGGCGCCCGCGATGTGGAGCCGCCCCGTGCCGTGCTCGACGACCGCGGCGTACACAGGGCCGGGCGGCAGGCCGACCACGCGCAGGGGCGCCGGGGCCTCGGGGCGCCCCGGGTCGGTGCAGCGGTACAGTCCGCCCTCGGTCGCCACCAGCAGGTCGCGATCCTGCCAGCAGATGTTGTGCACCACGCCGGCCGACGCCGGCAACGCCACGGTCCACCACTGGTCGCGCGCCCGGACGACGACCAGCTTGCCCTGGATCAGGACGGCCAACGCGACGTTGCCGTCGCCGTCGCGGCCGGCGACCAGTTCGCGCGCCTCGATTCCGTCGATGCTCCCGCGCCATTCGGGCAACGTCTCCCAGCGACCATTCACCAGGTGCGACACTCGCAGGGGTGTCGGTTGCGCCACGGCCCAGATGCCGCCGGTGTGGTCGACCGTGATGTCGCGGTGCTGCGCGATCGGCAGCCCGCGCGACATGTCATGCAGCGTCCAGGCGGCGCCGTCGTAGCTGGCGACGCCCGCCCG
>CAINDZ010000588.1 GCA_903847545.1 uncultured bacterium
CATGCCAGGGAAATCATGATGTTCACGATACGCATGTCAGGCCTCCGGACAGTCGGGGATTCCCGGGCGACGGGATAGGCGGCGACGGCCGTGTGGTGGGGCGACCGGTGCCGGTGCGGCAATATAGCAAAAAGGACGCCTTTGGGCGCGATTTTGATCATCAATTTGCCGGAAACGGCGGCCACCGGCTCGCTGGCGCCGCCGGGGCCCCGCGTCGGGGTCAGGCGTTGCCGCCGGTGTCCCACTCCGGAGCCTCGGCCTCGAACCCCTCGCGCACCAGCACCAGCACGGCGCCGTTGGGGACGATGAGGTAGCTGCGTTTCTCGAACGTGATCTCGACGGCGGCCTTGCGCATGAACAGGACGTAGTCGCCCTCCTGCGCCTGCATGGGAAGGTAGTGGGCGCGCGACGGCTGGTCGCCGTCCGACCACGGCTCGTCCGACAGGTCGAGCGGGTTGACGATCGGCACACCCGGCCCCACCGAGACGACCCAGCCGCCCGCCGCCTGGCGCGACGCCGTTGCGGTCTGCGGCAGGTACAGGCCCGCGTGCGTGCGTTCCTCCCCTTCCTCGGGGCGCACGAGCAGGCGGTCACCGACGACGATCAGCTTCTTCTTCAGGCGCGGCATGGGTCCACTCTTTCGGTGTGCGGGTCGGGCCCGGGGCCGCTCACGCGAACGGCTCGAGGTGCCGGCCGCCGTCCAGGCAGATGACCTGCCCGGTCACCGCCGGCGCAGCCAGCAGGTACAGCATGGCGTCGGCGACGTCTTCGGGCGTCGGGAAGCGCCGCAGGGGCAGCGCCTCGCGCGGCGTGCGCACGTAGCTGCCGGGCCCGCCCTCGGGCGGCAGCACGGCGCCCAGCGCCAGTTCGTTCACGCGCACGCGCGGCGCCAGCGCCAGCGCCAGGCTCCGGGTCAGGCCGTGCAGGCCCACCTTGCTGGCCGTGTAGGCGAGGTGGTCAGGGCCGGGCCGCAGCGCGCGGCCGTCGTTCAGGTTGACGATGTCGGCGGGGCCGTCGCCGGCCAACTGCGCCGCGAACGCCTGTGCCAGCAGGAACGGCGCGCGCAGGTTCACCGCGTGGTGCGCGTCCCACGCGGCGGCGTCGGTGGTGCGCACGTCGCCGGCGACGAAGATGGCGGCGTTGTTCACGAGGATGTCGAGCGGCGCGCCGCAGCGCTCGCTCGCCCGGCCGCACAGGGCCGACGCCGTGCGCGCGTCGGCCAGGTCGCCGTCGACCAGGAAGGCGCGCCCGCCCAGCACCTCGACGCCGGTCACCGTGGCCTGCGCGTCGTCCCGCGAGGCATGGTGGTGCACGACGACTGTGGCGCCCGCGCGCGCGAGGGCCGTGACCAGCGTGCGGCCGATACGGCGCCCGCCGCCGGTCACCAGGGCCGTCCGCCCCTGCAGGAAGGTTCGGTTGTCGCGCGTCATCGCCCCCGGTCCTCGGCTCCGCGTTCTCGCATCACTGTGGCCGCAACCGCACCACGATCGCCCCGGCGCCTCCCCAGCGCAACGGCGCCTCGTGCCAGGACATCACCACCGCCGGGTGCCGGTCGCACCACAGGCGCACCTCCGGCCCCAGCACGCTGATGCCCCCGGCCGAGTTCTGCCCCTTGCCGTGGATCACCAGCACCTCGAGCTGCCCGTGCAGCGCGTGCGCCCGCAGCTGCGACTCCAGGCGCTCGAGCGCCTCGGCCAGCTTGAGCTTGCGCAGCAGGATCTCCGGCGGTCGCGGCGGTTCGCGGCGTTCCGGCGGAATCTCGAGGTCGCCCCCCTCGGCCTCGTCGTCCTCATCGGGGTCCAGCGCGCCGTGGCGGATCGAGCGACGCATCCCCTTCTGCGGGTGCCCCGGGGCGTCGTCGCGCCGCTGTCGCCGTGGCGCCATCTCAGGGCTTCATCCGGATGACGGTGGCGCCCCACGAGGCCGCATCGCCGGCCAGGGCATAGGACTCGACATCGTCACGCGCATCCAGCGCCGCGTGCACCAGCGCGCGCAGGGCGCCGATGCCCTTCCCGTGGATGATCCGCAGGTCGCGCAGCCCGGCCGCGCGGCTGGCGTCCAGCCAGTCGTCGACCAGTGCCCGCGCCTCGCGCGGCGGGAACATGTGCAGGTCCAGCACGCCGTCCAGCGCCAGCGACTGCGGCGCGGCGTCGTCCGGGTCCCACTCATGCAGTTCGTCGGGCACGCGCGCCTCCTCTCCGTCGCCGACCATGTCTGCCGGGGGGCATGATACCGCAGGCGCGCCCGGGCGCGCACCGGGGAAAAGGCGGCGGCAGGCGTGCACAGCCCAGGCGCCGACCGCCGCCACCGTCAGCAGGCGCGCGCCGACGACCGTCGCCGACGTGGGCAGGCGGACCCCCGCCAGGCCGAGCACATGAACCACGACCCCCGCCAGGCGCGCCGGCAGCAGCAGGCAGGCCAGGCCCAGCAGGACCTGCTGGAACGCGCGCACAAGGCGCCAGGCGCCCGGCCTTGTCGCCCCGCCAGGCCTTGTCGCCCCGCCAAGCCTTGTCGTGCCGTCGCCGCACAGGTCGCGCAGCAGCCAGCCGCCGTCGCTGCGCGGCAGGGGCAACAGGGCGCCGGCCAGCGCCGCCAGCGTGGCCACCGCGGCGGCACGCAGCGGACCCGCCGCGCCCGCGACCGCCGGACACCACGCAGCCGACGCCGCCAGGACCCCGGCCGCGCCGGCCTGGAACGCCATGCCCGCCAGGTCGACGCGCAGGCGCCCGGCGCGCGGCAGCAGGGCCACGGCGCTGACGTCGGCGTAGAGCACGGGGACCAGCACCAGCCATCCCGCGCCGATCCCGCCCGGGTCGTACCCCTCCCGCCGCAGCGCGGCGGCATGCCCCAGCTCGTGCCACACCGCGCCCGCGGCGAACAGCACCAGTGCCGGCACGGCGTCGCCGCTCGTCCCGACCGGCGGGCCTCCGGCCCAGGGACGCGCCGCCAGCGCCAGCGCGAGCCCGCCCGCTGCCGCACCCGTCAGGGCCGGCCAGGCGGCCAGGGGCGCCAGCACGCGGGCCGCCGCGCGCACGGCTGCCGCCGGGACCAGCGGCGTCCGCAGCAGCAGGGAGGCGTGCCGGCGCGCCGGCGGTGAGCCCGCATGCCCGGACAACCAGTCGGCGACCATCACGGCGGCCGCGAGGTGCGGCGCCTCGCGC
>CAINDZ010000589.1 GCA_903847545.1 uncultured bacterium
ACGCCCTGCGCGAGCGCGTGCGCTTCCCGGGCCTGGAGGAGGCCGACGACCGTCTGGCCTACGTCTATGCGGCCCTGGCCGGCGCCCGCCGCCTGCTGGCCGAGGCGGGGGCCGACGCGCCCGCGGCGCCCGCCGGCCCCGGCCCGCTGCTGTCGGCGTTCTGCGAGCACATGCGCAACGACTTCAACACCGGCGGCGCGCTGGGCACGCTCAGCAAGCCGCTGGCCGAGGTCAACACGCTGGTCGGGCAGGTGCGCGGCGTCGACAAGGCCGCGCGGCTGGCGACGCTGGCCGGCTTCGTGGCCGACATGGGGCAGGTGGCCGCCATCCTCGGCTGCTTCGGGGCCGAGCCGCAGTCCTGGCTGCGCGACCGCCGCGACCGCCGGGCCGCGCGGGCGGGGCTGGACACGGCGCACGTCGACCGTCTGCTGGTCGACCGGCGCGAGGCCCGCGCCGCGAAGGACTGGGCGCGCGCCGATGCCATCCGCGACGAGATCGCCGGGCTGGGCCTGACGGTCAAGGACGGCGCCGACAGCTCGGAGTGGGACTTCGCCTGACCGGCCTAGAAACCGGTGACCAGCTGCGCCAGCCAGGTGTCGTCGCCGGCGCCGTCGTCCCCCATCCAGGCGCGGTACTCGAAGCGCAGCTCGGCCGGCGCGGACACGTTCAGCCCGAGGCCCAGCCCCAGGTACTCCGGGTCGGGCGCCGTCGCGGTCTCGAGGTCCAGCCGGTCGTAACGCCCGAACAGCCACCAGCCGTCGAAGGCGCGCGTGGCCTGCCCGTACCAGCCCGCGTCGGTCAGGGTGCGGCCGTCGCCGGGCTCGACGTCGCGCGCCACGTACTCGCCCTTCAGAGACCACGGCCCGCGCGCGAACTGCGCGTCGGCGCCCAGCAGCGAGGTGGCCTGGGCATCGTCGCAGGTGTTGTAGGCCGCGATGGAAGCGCCCAGCTCGAGGCCCTCGGCCGGCATCACGCTGGCGCGCGCGCCGATCGCGCCGTCGTTCTCGACCAGCAGCAGCTCCTCGCCGTTCGCCACCTCGGTGTCCGAGCCGTTGACGACCCATGCGCGCACCGTGTAGCGGCGGGCCTCGATGAAGGCCATCGCGCCGATGTCGTTCCAGCTGTCGTGCGTCGCGGCGATGGCGTCGGGCGCCGTAATCGTGCGCCGGTCCACCGACGGGTACGCCAGCCAGTCGATGCCGAACGGCACGTCGAACTGGCCGACCAACACGCCGGAGCGCTCCCACTTCTCGTAGTGGTGGCGGCAGTCCGAGCCGTTGCCCGCCAGCAGGAACTCGATGGTCGCGCAGCCGAGGCCGAACGTCCCCGCCTCGGGGTCGTAGGCCAGGGCCACGCAGGTGCAGGTGTGGTCGGCCAGGCAGGCCGCGATGTCCAGCTCGGCCTGGCCCAGCCGGAAGTTGCGCGTGCCCGGTGCCGGGTTGTCCGCGCTGAACAGCACGTCCATGAAGCCGGTGATCTCCAGCGGCGTGTTGCGAACCTCGACCGCGCCGGCGCCCGTGGCCGCCAGCAGCAGCCCGGCCATCGCCCAGCCTGCACCCTTGAGCTTGCCCATCCGATACCTCGCTGGCCGTCGGCGCCGTGTGCGCCGGGTCCCTTGGCCTGGCGCAACGTGGCGCCCTCGCAGGGAGATCGGCTCGGGCTGGGCTATTCTTTAGAAATTGTGTGTATATTTAAGATAAAGATAGTTTTGTAGTCGCCGGTCGGGTCATCCCCGGGCAAACGTGACGATGGCCACCGCCACGCCGATCCCGACGATCGCCCAGCGCAGGGTCGCCGGGCTGACGCGCCCGGCCAGCCGGCCCCCGAGCGCCCCGCCGCACAGCGCGCCGACGGCCATCACCGCGGCGACCGGCCAGGCGACCTTGCCGCTGAACAGGAAGAAGACGGCCGCGGCCACGTTCACGCTCAGCGCGATGACCTGCTTGAGCGCGTTCAGCCGCGTCAGCGAGTCGTTCATCACCAGGCCGAGCGCCGCCAGCACGATGACGCTGAGCCCCGCGCCGAAGTAGCCGCCGTACACCGCGGCAACCGTCACCGGCAGCCAGGCCGCGCGCTCGAGGCCCGCGCCGTGCGCCTCGCCCAGGCGGCGCACCAGCCAGGCGCGCACCGGGCCCTGCACCGCCAGCAGCAGCGAGGCGGCCAGGATCAGGTACGGCACCAGCTCGCGGAAGATCTTCTCGCCGGTCACCAGCAGCAGCCAGCCGCCGGCCACGCCGCCGACGATGCCGGCGGGCACGACGCGCCACAGCCGCGCGCGCTGCCCGGCCAGGTCCTTGCGCTGGGCGAGCGCGCCGCCGACGTAGCCGGGACACAGGGCGACGGTGTTGGTGACGTTCGCGGCGACGGCCGGCAGGCCCAGCGCCAGCAGGGCGGGGAAGGTGAGCAGCGTGCCGCCGCCGGCCAATGCGTTGATGGCGCCGGCGACCATCGCCGCCAGCCCCGCCAGCAGCAGGTGCGGAACGCTGAACAAGGGGCACGCCTCTCGGGTTCGCCGGTGCACCGGCCCGGCATAAGGGCGCCGTCGCCTCAGGCCAGCGGCGGCACCGGCTCGGGCATCGCGCAGGCGCCGAGCGCCGCGCCGGGATCCTTCAGGCCGTGGCCGGTGACCAGCACCGCCACGCGGTCGCCGTCGCCGATCAGGCCCCGCTCGCGCGCGGCCAGGGCGCCGGCCATGCCGGCCGCGCCCGACGGCTCGGCGAACACGCCGGCCAGCGCCGCCAGGTCGCAGATGGTGTGCACGATGGCCTCGTCGGGCGCGGCGATGAATGCGCCGCCGGTGGCCGCCACGTAGCGCCACGCCTTCACGCGGTTGCGCGGCACGCCGACGCTGATCGAGTCGGCGATGGTGTCGGGGATGACGGGCGTGATGGCGTCGCGGATGGCGGGGCCGGACATCGTCGCCTGCCCGCCGCCGCAGCGCGCCCAGGCCGCGGCCAGGGGCGAGGCGCCGGCCGCCTGAACGCCGATCACGCGCGGCACGCGGTCCGTCAGGCCCAGCGCGCGCAGCTCGCCGAACGCCTTGGCGGTCGACGAGACGATGCAGCCGTCGCCGACCGGCACCAGCACCACGTCGGGCAGGTCCTCGTTCGTCGTGAACCCGCGCGTCAGGTCCCAGGCCAGCTCCAGCGCGGAGGTCTTCTTGCCCTCGACCAGCAGCGGGTTGTGGCCGCAATTGCGGCTGTACCAGTGGTTATTCTCGATCTCGACCAGCGACAGCTCGAACGCCTGGTCGTAGGTGCCGTCGACGCGGATGACGTGCGCGCCGTGCAGCAGCAGCTGCGCCAGCTTGCCCTGCG
>CAINDZ010000590.1 GCA_903847545.1 uncultured bacterium
CAGGGACACCGCCAGCCTGGGCTGGCTCGTGGACCGCACCGCCACGCCCGAAATGGCGGCCGATGCGCGGGTGAGCTTCTGGCGCGCCTACGCGCTCTCGGCGCTCGACCGCCGCCCCGAATGCCTGGCCCAGCTGGGCTCCTTGCTGGCGCTGGGCGGCAACGGGCGCGTCCTGAACGAGCGCGAGCGCTGCTGGGCGCTGACCGCCACCGCCGACCTGCTGCTTCTGCAGGGTTCGACGCCGGCGGCCGAGGCGCTCTACCTGCGCCTGTCGCGCAGCACCGTTCCGGCCCTGCGCCAGTGGGGCCAGTTGCAGGCCGCCGGCCTGGCCTTCGTCGGCCACCGCTACACCGAGGCCGGCGCGGGCTATCGCGAGATCTGCCAGAACGACAAGCAGGGCGTCTGGGGGCCACATGCGTGCGCGATGGCCGACATCGCCGCCCGGCTCGACCGCCTGATGGCCGAAGGGGAGCGCTATGGCGCTGACGCACACTTCCGTCGCTGAGCCCCGCGTGGCGGGCGAGGGCGAGCTGCTGGGCCGCCTGCTGAGCCTCTACGACGAGGAGGCCCGCGTGTACGCGCGCGTGCTCGAGCTGTCGAAGCGGCAGGGCGAGGCCGTGCGCCAGGGCGCGCCGTTCGGCGAGATCCGCCGCCTGGTGGAGCAGAAGAAGGGCTGCCTGGACCTCATCGCCCGCCTGGAGCGCGCCGAGGCCGCCACGAAGCGGGAATGGGAGAGCCGCCGCACGTCGATGTCCGCGCCTTCCCGTGCGCGCCTGCGGGCCGCCCTGGACCGCGTGGGCGGGCTGATCGAGGGCATCATCGCCTGCGAGGAAGCCAACGACCTGGACCTCTTCGCCATGACGGGTGTGTCGTGAGCGCCGCCCTCCAGGAAGCCGCCGTCGTGGCGGGGCCGGCGAACGGCGCCGAGCGACTGCTGCGGTCGTACCTGCACAAGACCAGCAACAGCCTGTGCGGCATCAAGGGCTACGCCAGCCTGATCGCCTCGCCGGACCAGGACGTGGCCAAGCGCGCGGCCTGGGCCGAGAAGATCATCCGCGAGGTCGAGACCATGGAGGCCATCTACCGCTCCGTGCACGACCTGACCGCGCCGCGCCGCCACCCGGACGTCGGCGTGGACCTGCCGCGCCTGCTCGACGATGTCTTCGCGGTCTGCGAGCGGCGGTGCCCGGGGCTGCAGGTCATGTGCGGACGCATGGCGAGCGGACGCATCCTGCTGCCGAAGGGCGACCTCTGCCTGGTGCTGACCGAACTGCTGCTGAACGCCCACGAGGGGCCCGACGGCGCGGCGCGCGACGTGCGGGTCGAGGTCACGGCGGCCCTGCAGCCGACCGGCCGGCTGGCCCTGCGCCTGCGCGACGACGGCGCGGGGATCGACGGGGCCCTGCTGGCGCAGGCCTGCGACCCGTTCGTGACGACGAAGGACGGACACCTGGGCGTGGGCCTGACCCGCGTCCAGACACTGATGGAGATGTACGGACTGGCCTGGACGCTGGTGTCCACGCCGGGCATGGGCACGACGGTCACGCTCGAGGTGGCCGAGGTCACGGGCTGAGCCCGCTTCACGGAGGAATGGCCGAAGATGGCGAACAAGCGCAACCTGCTGGTGGTCGATGACGAACAGACGATGCGGGAGTTCCTGGCCTCGTCGCTGGGCGGGCGGTTCAACGTCCGCACCGCGAACAACGGCGTCGCCGCCCTGGCCGAGCTGAAGAAGCAGCGCTTCGACCTGGTCCTGACGGACGTGCAGATGCCCGGCCGCGGCGGGCTCGAGCTGCTGGAGGACATCGCGTCGCAGCTCGACTACCGGCCGCTGGTGGTCATGATGACGGCGTTCGGCTCGATCGCCCAGGCCGTCGAGGCGACGCGCCGCGGCGCCGTGGATTACCTGACCAAGCCCTTCGGCCTGGACCAGTTGGACCACGTCCTCAGCCGCGCCTTCGAGTTCGAGCAGCTGCGCACCGAGAACCGCTCGCTGCGCACGACCGTCTCGGCCCGGTCGGACACGCACGGCCTGCTGGGCAACAACCCGGCCATGATCCAGCTGCGCGAGAAGATCGCCATGATCGCCGATGCGCGCGGCACCGTCCTGCTGCAGGGCGAGAGCGGCACGGGCAAGGAAGTGGTGGCCCGCGCCATCCACGACTCGGGCTCGCGCCGCGACGGCCCGTTCATCCGCATCAACTGCGCGGCGATCCCCGAGACGCTGCTGGAATCCGAGCTGTTCGGCTACGAGCGCGGCGCATTCACCGGCGCGGTGACCACGCGCAAGGGCAAGTTCGAGCTGGCCGACGGCGGCACCCTGCTGCTGGACGAGATCAGCGAGATGCCCTTCGCGATGCAGGCCAAGCTGCTGCGCGTGCTGCAGGAGCGCGAGTTCACCCGCCTGGGCGCCAAGTACGCCACCAAGGCGGACGTGCGCATCATCGCGACCAGCAACCGGAACCTGAAGGACGAGATCAAGGCCCGCACCTTCCGCGAGGACCTGTACTTCCGGCTGAACGTGATCCCGCTGCGGATCGTCCCCCTGCGCCTGCGCAAGGACGACATCCCGATGCTGGCGAACCACTTCTGCCAGGTCTTCTGCGCCGAGAACGGCCGGCCGCTGCTGAAGCTGAGCGAGTCGGCCATGCGCTGCCTGTGCTCGATGGACTGGCCCGGCAACGTTCGCCAGCTGCAGAACGTGATCGAGCGCGCGGTGATCCTGTGCGCCGGCGACGAGCTGGACCGCGAGATCCTGGGCCTGTCCGAGGAGATGGACGCCACCGAGAAGACCCGCGAGATGACGGGCGACCTGACCCTGCGCGACATGGAGCGCGAGCTGATCCTGAAGAAGCTGACGACGACCCGCGGCAACCGCACGAAGGCGGCGCAGGAGCTGGGCATCAGTGTCCGCACCCTGCGCAACAAGCTGAACCTCTACACGGATCTCGGCGTCGAGATCCCGGGGTAGGCGCATGATCCGCACGGGATTGTTCAACAACGACCACCTCGACTCGCTGAAGAAGGCGCTGGACGTCTACGCCAAGCGGCACGAGGTGACCGTCCAGAACATCAGCAACGTCGAGACGACCGGGTACCGGGCGCAGAAGGTGACCTTCGAGGACATGCTCTCGAACGAGAACATGCGCCTGCGCGGTTACGAGACGCACCCGGACCACATGTCGATCGGCCGGCAGGCCCCGACCTCGGTCGAGGAACGGGTCGAGGACGCCAACACCGACTTCGACAACGGGATCAACAACGTGGACATCGACAACGAGATGACCACGCTGGCGACCAACGACTTGAGCTACCGCCTGGCGACCCGGCTGCTGAGCGGTCGCTACAACACGCTGCGCGGCGCCATCCGCGGGCGGATGGTCTAGGACGGCTGAGGAGGGGACATGAGCGACGGACTGTTCGGTGCGATCAAGGCGAGCGCCACGGGCCTGAAGGGCCAGCGCCTGAAGATGGACGTGGTGGCCCGCAACCTGGCCAACGCCGAGACGACCCAGACGGCCGAGGGCACGCCGTACCGGCGCCAGCGGGCGGTCTTCCAGGAGGTCCTGGGCGAGAAGGTGCGCGAGCACGAGACGCTCCTGGGCCGCGAGCAGGACAGCCGGCTGACCCGGACCCACCCGTCGCACATGCTGGAGACCTCCAGCAGCACGATGACGGACGGCGGCGGGATCACCAGCGAGGTCACCGTGGCCCCGGACGCCTCGGACTTCCGGGTCGTCTACGACCCGGGCCATCCGGACGCCGACGAGTCGGGCTACGTCCTGATGCCCAACGTGAACCCGATCACCGAGATGGTGGACATGATCACGGCCAGCAGGGCCTACGAGGCCAACGTGAGCGCCGTGCAGTCGTCCAAGGACATGTTCAGCGACGCCCTCAAGATCTAGGGCGTCCGGGGAAAGGTGCCGGTCATGGCGTTGGATTCCATCAAGTCACTCGGTTCGATCGACCCCAGGGCAGCCTACGGCTCCCTGCCGTCGACCACCGGGGCGGCCCCGGCCGGGTTCTCGGACCAGCTGATGCGGGCGCTGGAGAAGGTCGACAGCCTCCAGAAGGCCAGCGACACCATCGCCGACAACATGGTCGCCGGGAAGGTCACCGAGGCCCACGACGTCCTGATCGCGGCCCGCGAGTCGCAACTGGCCTTCGAAATGCTGTTGGAAGTCCGCAACAAGCTCCTGGAAGCGTACCAGGAAGTCATGCGGGTGCAGGTTTAGGCGCAATACAGTGACGGAGCCGAGGTAGCGCGTGGACAGCTTCAAGCAACTGACTGACAACCTTAGAGCCAGGCTTGGTGAACTTTCGTTCAACCAGAAGGTCCTGCTCGGGGTCGTGGCCATCGCCAGCGTCATCAGCGTGGCGGTCTTCAGCCTGTGGCTGCAGAAAGAGGACATGGCGGTCCTGTATTCGAACCTGAGCCCCGAGGACGCCTCGGCGACCCTCGAGGAGCTGGCGAAGCAGGACGTCCCGACCGAGCTGAAGAACGGCGGCGGGACCATCATGGTGCCCGAGAGCCAGGTGGCCCGGCTGCGCATCGACCTGGCCGGCAAGGGCGTCGTCGCCAACGGCCCGATCGGCTTCGAGATCTTCGACGGCAAGCAGTACGGCCTGACCGAGTTCCTGCAGAACGTCAACTTCAAGCGCGCCCTCGAGGGCGAGCTGACCAAGTCCATCCTGTCGCTCCAGGGGATCCAGCAGGCTCGCGTGCACCTCGTGCTGCCGCAGCCCTCGATCTTCAAGAAGGAGGACAACGGCGCCACCGCCAGCGTCGTGCTGCGCCTGGGCCGCGGCGCCAAGCTCAGCGAGAGCCAGATCGCCGGCATCCAGGCCCTGGTGTCGGGCAGCGTCGAGAACCTGGCCGCCGAGGCCGTGACCGTCATCGACCAGACCGGCCGCGTGCTGTCGGCCGCCCCGCAGGACGACGACACCGGGCGCACCGAGAGCCAGCTCGCCCTCCGCAAGGAGGTCGAGGACTACATGACCGAGAAGGCGACCAGCATGCTCGACAAGGTGCTGGGCCCCGGCCGCTCGATCGTACGCGTCGACGCCACCCTGAACTTCGAGAAGATCGACCGCGAGCGGGAGATCTACGACCCGGCCTCGTCCGTGGTCCGCAGCGAGGTGCGCGAGGAGGAGACCAATCCCCAGACCGGCCTGCAGCGCGAGAACAGCACCACCAACTACGAGATCAACCGCACGGTCGAGCATATCGTGGGGCAGACCGGCGGCATCAGCAACCTGTCCGTGGCCGTGTTCGTCGACGGCCACTACACGCCGGGCGCCAAGGGCGCCGAGCCCACCTACGCGCCGCTGACCGAGGACGAGCTGGGCCAGCTGCGTCGCGTGGTCCAGACCGCCGTCGGCCTGAACCAGGTGCGCGGCGACCAGATCGAGGTCGTCAACATGCAGTTCCAGTCGCTCGAGGAGCCGATGACGGCGTCCCCGCTGACCGACTGGATGGGCATGGTCACCGAGTACGGCGGCAAGGTCCTGCTGGTCATCGTCCTGGCCGTCATGGCGCTGAGCCTGCGCCGCAGCCTGGGCAAGATGGTCGCCTCCGGCGGCAGCCAGCCGGCCGCCGTCGCCGCCGGCCGCGGCCCCGCCGGGGCCCGCACGGCCGCCGCGCCGGTCGAGGACGTCGAGCACTTCGAGGGCATTCCCGAGATGAACGACCAGGTCGTGGGCGACATCCGCGACTACGCGGCCGAGAACCCCGACCGCGTCGCCGAGGTCATCCAGAGCTGGATCCGCGAGATCGACGTGAACGGCCGCGAAACGGTGGAGAACTGACGTGAAGCAGCAGTCGGTACGCAAGGCGGCGGTCTTCCTGATGTCCCTCGGGCCCGACGTGGCCGGCCTGGTCATGTCCAAGCTGCCCGAGTCGATGGTCGAGGAACTGACCCACAACATCGCCTCCATCGGCCATGTCACGTACCAGGAGAAGCGGAAGGTCCTCAGCGAGTTCATCGCCAAGAGCAGCCAGATCTCGGGCATCGCCTTCGGCGGCGAGGAGACGGCCAAGCAGATCCTCGAGGCCGGGTTCGGCACCCACAAGGCCTCGTCGCTGCTCAGCCGCGTCACCAGCTACAGCGAGATCAAGAACTTCGAGAGCCTGCGCACGGTGGACCCGCTGACCATCGCCAACTACCTGAAGAACGAGCATCCCCAGACCATCGCCGTGGTCCTGGCCCACATGGATCCGCGCAGCAGCGGCCCGATCCTGCAGCTGCTGCCCGCCGAGATGCAGGGAACCGTGGCCCACCGCATGGCCGTGCTGGAGGCCCCGCACCCCGAGACGCTCAAGGCCGTGGAGAAGGTGCTCGCCGGCCAGCTGCAGGGCGAGGTCGCCGCCAAGGACAGCAAGTACGGCGGCAAGAAGCAGGTCGCCGAGATCCTCAACGAGATCGAGCGCGAGGTCTGGCAGGAGATCCTCGACGAGATGCGCGAGATCGACGACGAGGTGGCCAACGAGGTCAACAACCTCATGTTCGTCTTCGAGGACATCGTCCTGCTGAGCGACCAGCACATCCAGGAAGTGCTGAAGGAGATCGACAGCAAGGAACTGACGATGGCCCTCAAGGGCGCCACGGACGAGATCCGGCGCAAGATCTTCCGCAACATGTCCAAGCGGGCCGGCGAAGGCATCCAGGAGGACATGGAGCTCATGGGCGCGGTCAAGCTGTCGGAGGTCGAGGAGGCGCAGCAGCGCGTCGTCGAGGTCATCCGCAGCCTCGAGGAAGCCGGCACCATCACCCTCGGCAAGGGCGGCAAGGATGCAGAAATGGTGTCCTGAGCCGTTTGCGACCGCGGCGACGCTCGCGTCGCCCGAGGTTGCGACGGTCTTCCGCGGCGTGGGCGGCCCCGGCTCGAACGGCGCCGCCGCCGCGGCCGATCCCGACGAGACGCAGACCTTCCGCCGCGAGACGGGCTATACCGACCCCCGTTCGCTGCTGGCGACCCTGACCCGGCAGGAGCGCGCCGACCTGTACGAGCTGGCCGAGCAGGACGTGGCCGGCGCCTACGAGACGCGGCAGGCCGAGCAGGCCGCCGCGTTCGAGGCCGGCCTGGCCGAGACGCGGCGTGAGACCGAGGCCCGCCTGGCCGAGTGGACCGAGGGGATGGAGGCGATCGTGCGCGAGGACCTGTCGCGCGCGGCGGCGGGCGCGGCCCGCCTGGCCGTCCAGCTGGCCGGGAAGATCGTGCGCGAGGTCGTCGCCGTGGACCACGGCGTGCTGACGCGCGCGCTGGAAACCGTGCTGCACCGCCAACAGGCGGCGTCGCCATTGCAGGTCTGGGTGAGCCCGGCCGACGCGGATTGGCTGAACGGCAGCACCGAACTGCGCGCGCGCCTGAACATTGAGGCCGTGGCCGCGGACCGCCGCCTGGGCGACGGCGACTGCCGCGTGCGCTCGGACGGGCGCGAATGGGACCTGACGGTCGCGGGCCAGCTCGAGACGCTGGGCGAGATCATCGAGGAGGCGCTCGCGACCCGTCGCGGCGACGCCGGGGCGGAGCGGGAGCCGGCATGAGCCTGGACTGGACCGCCCTCGAGACGCGCCTGAAGCACGCCGATCCCGGCCGCGCCATCGGCCGCGTCTCCAACCTCGTGGGCATGATCATCGAGGTCTCGGACCTGGGCGCCCCCGTGGGCTCGCTGTGCCGCATCGAGACGCGCCGCAACGAGCCGCCCGTACTGTGCGAGGTCGTCGGCTTCCGCGAGGACCGCCTGCTGGTGATGCCCTACAGCGAGGCCCGGGGCATCGCGCCCGGCTGCCGCGCCACGGTCCTGGCCAGCCAATTGACCGTGCCGGCCGGCTCGGCCCTGCTCGGCCGGGTGCTCGACGGCCTGGGCCGCCCCATCGACAACGGCCCGCCGCTGGGCCATGCGCCGCGCGTGCGCCTGGGCGGTTCGCCCCCCAACGCTATGAAGCGGAAGCGGGTCGCCGACGTCGTCTCCACCGGCATCCGCTCCCTGGATAGCATGATCACGACGGCCCGCGGCCAGCGCATGGGCATCTTCGCCGGCTCCGGCGTCGGCAAGTCCGTGCTGATGGGCATGCTCGCCCGGCAGGCGCACGTGGACGTCAACGTCCTGGCGCTGATCGGCGAGCGCGGCCGCGAGGTGCGCGAGTTCATCGAGCGCGACCTCGGACCCGAGGGCCTGGCCCGCAGCGTCGTGGTCGTGGTGACGTCGGACGAGAGCGCCGTGATGCGCGCCAAGGGCGCCGACACGGCCATGAGCATCGCCGAGCACTTCCGCGACACGAACAACGAGGTGCTCTTCATGATGGACTCGGCCACGCGCTACGCGATGGCCCTGCGCGAGATCGGCCTGGCGGCCGGCGAACCGCCCACGACCAAGGGCTACCCGCCGTCGACGTTCGCCGCGCTGCCGCGCCTGTGCGAGCGCGCCGGCTGCTCCGACGTCAACGCCATGACCGCGTTCTTCACCGTGCTGATCGAGGGCGACGACATCCACGACCCCGTGGGCGACGCCATGCGCTCGATCCTGGACGGCCATGTCATGCTGAGCCGCGACCTGGCCCGCCAGCACCACTACCCGGCCGTGGACGTCCTGGGCAGCATCAGTCGACTGCGCAGCGACATCGTCACCAAGGCCGACCGCGAGGCGGGCGCCCGCCTGATGCGTTGGATGAAGACGCTCGAGGACAACCGCGACCTCGTGAACATCGGCGCCTACGTGCCGGGCGCCGACCCGGTGCTGGACGAGGCGCTGGCCCGCGAGAACGACATCAAGGCGTTCCTGCGCCAGGACGTGAAGGAATCGACGGACGCCGAGTCCAGCCTCGCCGGCCTGCGCCGGTTGACGGGGGTCGAGTGACATGCCGTTCCGGTTCCGCCTGGCCAAGGTCCTCAAGGTGCGCCAGCGCGTGCTGGACCAGCGCGCCCGCGACGTGGCTGCGGCCGATCGCGTGCGGCAACGCTGCGTCGAGCGCGAGCAGCAACTGGCCGCGGCCTACGCGAAGCTGGCGGGCGCCAAACCGGCCGCCGCGGGCACGGCGCTCGACGTGCGCGACCTGGCCGAGCAGGCCCTGCGCCTGCGCCGGCTGGCCGCGACCCGGGCCGAGGCCGCCCGCGACACCCGGCTGGCGACCCTGGCCCTGGACCGCGAGCGGACCCGCCTGACCGAGGCCTGGCGCGATGTCGAGGTGCTGCGGAAGCTCGAGGACAGGCGCCGCGAGCAGTGGGAAGAGGAGCAGCGGCGGGCCGAGAGCCGCCAGCTCGACGAGGTGGGCGGCATCCGCGCCGACCGCCTCAAGCGGTCAATGATTTCCGCCTGAGCGGCACGAGTTGCCTGCCTGGCGGGAGGGGGAGCCTGGCCGCCGACCGCCCGAAACGGCGTGCGGGCAGCAGGATGGGCCGTTTCGGGCTGAACGGCGGCCAACGCGGCGGGATCGTCCCGCGGCCGCCCGGATGGGAACAGAGGTTGCGTCCGCGCAGCGGGGGGTCGGCAGGTCCGGCCCGAACTTGAGGGGAAAGTTGGCATGAAGAGCGTCCTGATCATCTCCGCCCTGACCTTCGCGCTGATCTTCGGCGGCGTCGTGCTGCTCAGCACCCAGGTCAAGCAGGCCGCCCCCGCCGCCAACGGTCCCGAGCTGACGGCCACCGACTACGAGGGCGCCGAGCGCGTCTTCCACGACATGGCCGTCGAGCGCGACCGCATCCAGCAGGAGCGCGAGGAACTGAACACCCTCAAGCAGTCCACCGCGGCGCAGCAGGCCATCCTCACCCAGGAACGCGAGCAGCTGCTGCAGGTGATCGCGAAGCTGGAGGAGCGCCAGAAGGTGTACGCGGCCGAGCGCGACGCGTCGGCCGCCAAGCTGGCCAAGATGTACGAGGCGATGAAGCCGACGGCGGCCGCGCCCATCATCAGCGCCATGGACCTGGACATCATCCTGGAC
The DNA here is from genome assembly GCA_903847545.1 of uncultured bacterium. Lineage (GTDB taxonomy): Bacteria > Krumholzibacteriota > Krumholzibacteriia > LZORAL124-64-63 > LZORAL124-64-63 > CAINDZ01. The sequence continues at coordinate 9,945 of CAINDZ010000590.1, forward strand.
ATCATGGGCCGCATGAAGGAACGCCCGGCGGCCAAGATCCTCGCCTGCATGGACCCGTCCCTCGCGGCGCAGGTCAGCACGCGCATGAGCCTGAAGGGGGACAGCTGATGGATGCCTTCCTGGGCAACGTCCTGGCCGCTGTCCCGGCCGCGCCCGCCCGCGGGATCGGCAGTTCGGCCCGCGCCACCGGCGCCGCCGAGGCCGAGGCTGCCGC
>CAINDZ010000591.1 GCA_903847545.1 uncultured bacterium
CGTAGAACGCGCGCGTCGAGACGTACTGCGCCTTGCCGCTCGTCTCGGCGTACAGCGCCAGCCCGCCGGCCGCGCGCACGCGCGCCTCGGTCGCGCGCAACAGCCGCCGCCCCAGACCGCCGCCCTGTTGCGAGGGGTGCACCGCGATCCAGTACAGGTCCCAGCTCACCGTCGAGCACGGCACCGGTCCGTAGCAGCTGTAGCCCACCACGCGGCCGCCGGACTCGGCAAAGAGAAACGCGTAACCGGACGCTTCGCCGCGCGCCAGCGTCTCGGCCACCAGCTCGGCGGCGATCGCCACCTCCTCGGCGCTGAAGTAGCCGGTGTCGCGCACCAGGTCGCGCACGGCCTCAACGTCGGACGGCAGCACGTGGTCGCGGAAGGTGTCGGCGGTGTCGGTCATGAAGGTGTCTCCGGGGATGGTGCGAACGATGCTCAGTCGACGGCGGCCGCGGCGACAATCCGCCCGATCGCCTCGTCGTACCCGATGCCGGCCCGCGCCAGCCCGGCGACGAAGCCCGCGTCCGGCGAGATGCACGGGTTGGCGTTGACCTCGAGGATGAACGGGCGGCCCTGCTCGTCGACGCGGAAGTCGACGCGCGCCCAGCCGCGCAGGCGGAACAGCCGCCAGCAGGCCAGCGCCTGCCTCCTCATCTCGTCGACAAGCGCGTGGTCGCCGGGCGGCAGGTCGAAGCGCCGCACGGTGTGGCTGTACTCGAACGAGTCCTCGTGCCACTTGGCGGCGTAGCCGACGATGCGCGGCTTGCCCTCGGGATAGTCCTGGAACGTCATCTCGGCCGGCGGCAGCACGGTCGGGCCGTCGGGACCGTCCAGCAGGCCCAGGTTGAACTCGCGGCCCTCGACGAACGCCTCGGCGAACCAGGGCGCGCCCGTCCGGCCGGCGCGGCGCGCCAGCTCCGCGCGCGCTGCGGCCGCCCCGCCGTCGACCACCGCCGAGTCGTCCATGCCGATCGACGCGTCTTCCCACACCGACTTGACGATCCACCGCGCGGCCGCGCCCATGCCCGGGTCGGCCGCGGCGTCGGCCAGGCCGTCGCCCAGCCAGTCGGGCGTGGGCAGCCCGGCCTGCCGCAGCAGGCCCTTGGCCAGCACCTTGTGCGCGGTCAGGAAGATCGCCTCGGAAGGGCAACCGGCAAGGCGCACGCGCTGCGTCTCGACGACGCCGGGCGCCAGGTGGATCAGCCGGCCCTGGCCGCCCTGGCCGTCGATCGCCAGGCCCTCGACCAGGTTGAACACCACGTCGGTGCGCAGTTCACGCAGCAGCAGGGGCAGGCCGGCAAGGTCGAGGTCGCAGCCCCGCGCCTCGAACTCGTGGCCCAGCGAGCGGAGCGCACAGCCGACCGCCTCCACCTGGACCAGGACGTCGAGTTCGTCAGGCGCCGCTTGCGCCGGCACGCGGTTGTGCAGGATGAGCACCCGCACCGCTGTCCACCTTCCGGTTCGAGGGGGCCGCCGTCACTTGCTCGCTTGCCATGATCCGCTCGCTTGCCGAATCGACAATCGCGCGGATCAGTTCGTCGTAGGGCAGCCCGATCATGTTGCAGATGATCGGCAGGTCGGAATGTTCGGGGTGCAGGCCGGCCAGCGGGTTCAGCTCCATCAGCTGGGGATTGCCTGCCGCGTCGCAACGCAGGTCCAGCCGCCCGCCGTCGCGGCAGCCCAGCAGGCGCCAGGCGGCCAGCGAGACATCCTCGGCCATGCGCACCACCGGGTCGGCGGCGGTCACGATCCGGTACTCGACCCGGTCCTCGAACAGTTCCTTGTTCGTGTAGGTGTAGGCACCGGCGTCGGC
>CAINDZ010000592.1 GCA_903847545.1 uncultured bacterium
CCGCCCTCTCCCCCAGCCCCTCCCCCGCCTGCGGGGGAGGGGAGCGCGCGCGACGCGTAGCCGACGGGTGGCCAGGCTCCAGCCCCTCCCCCGCCTGCGGGGGAGGGGTGCGCGGCAGCGCGGGAGAGGGGTGGTTTGGCCGTGGCGATCGTGGTTCGGCCGCCCTCTCCCCCAGCCCCTCCCCCGCGGGCGGGGGAGGGGTGCGCGGCAGCGCGGGAGAGGGGCGGTTCGGCCGTGCCGATCGTGGTTCGGCCGCCCTCTCCCCCAGCCCCTCCCCCGCCTGCGGGGGAGGGGAGCGCGCGCGACGCGTTGCTGACGGTCGGGCGGGGGTCGCGCGGCCGTGAACGTGCTCTCGACAACACCCGCAGGCGCGTCCGGCCGGGACGACTGGCGCGCGCTCCAGGAGGCCGAGGACGCCGGTGCGTTCTTCGACGCCTGGCTGCGCTGCCTGGTGTCCCGGCTCGAGGGGGTCGGGCAGGCCGTGCTGGTGTGGGCCGACGCGGCCAACGTCGGCCCGTTCCACCCCGCCGCGGTCTGGCCGGAGGGCGCGGCCCCTTCGTCCGAACTCGCGGCGCTTTGCGAGCGGGCGCTGGCCCTGCGCCTGCCCATGCACCAGTCGGCGGCGGCCGACGTCTTCGCCTACCCGGTCATGGCCGGCGGCGACCTGCACGGCGTGGTGGCCCTGGCCACGGCCCAGCGCCTGCCCGAGCAGGCCGTGCTCTGGCTTCGCTGGGGCGTCGGCTGGCTGCTCGAGCAGGCGGCGCGGAGCGCCCCGGGGGCCGAAGGGCAGGTCGAGGAAGGCTTCGTCCTCACGCTCGACCTGCTGACCCGCGTCCTGGAGGCGGACAACGCGCGGGACGCGGCCCAGGCGGTGTTGACCGAGGCCGCCCAGCGCCTGGGCTGCGAGCGGGTCTCGCTCGGGTTCGGCGACCTGCGTGGCCTGCGCCTGTTCGGGCTGTCGCATTCCGCCGACTTCGCCCGGCGCATCGACCTGGCCAGCGCGATCGAGGCGGCCATGGACGAGTGCGCCGACCAGGGCGTGACGATCCGTCTCGGCCTGCCCGGCGAGAGCGAGGGCGAGGCCCAGGCCCTCATGGTGCGCGAGCACCAGCGCCTGCAGCGCGACTACGACGCCCTGGCCGTGATCTCGGTGCCGTTCCGGTTCGGCGACACGACCGGCGTGCTCCTGTTCGAATGGTCCACGCCCGCCGCCGACGCCGGCGTCTACACGCTCGCGGCCGGCATCGTGCCCATCGTCGGCCAGGCCCTGGCGGAGAGGCGCCGGCTCGGGCGGCCCTGGCCGGTCCGCCTGGCGCATGGCGCCAGGTCCCATTGGCGCAAGCTCGTCGGGCCCCGGCACGCCGGGCGCAAGCTGGCCGTTCTCGCCGGCACCGCCCTCGCGGCTTACCTGGCCGTGGCGGTCGGCGAATTCAAGATCGCCGCGCCGTCCAGGCTGGAAGGGGCGGTGCGGCGCGTGATCGTGGCGCCGTTTGACGGCTTTATCGGCAGCAGCCAGTTCCGCGCCGGCCAGGTGGTGGAGAAGGGCGCGGTGCTGGCCACCCTGGACGATCGCGACCTGCGCCTGGAGGCCTCGCGCTGGGACAGCCAGAGCACCCAGTACCACAAGCAGGCCCAGGACGCCCTGGCCCAGCGCAACGTGGCGCAGATGCAGATTTCCCTGGCCCAGACCCGCCAGGCGGCGGCCCAGCGCCAGTTGAGCGCCGCCATGATGGAGCGCTCCCGCATCAAGGCGCCGTTCGAGGGGGTGGTCGTCTCCGGCGACCTGTCCCAGAAACTGGGCGCCGCCGTGAAAAAGGGCGACGTGCTCTACGAGATCGCGCCCCTCGACCATTACCGCGTCATCCTCGAGGTGGAGGAGGCCGACATCCGCCACGTCCAGGTCGGCCAGTCCGGCGAACTGATCCTGGCCGCCCTGCCGGCGCAGACCTTCCCCTTCGCCGTGCGCCTGGTGACGCCCGTGGCCGTGGCCCGTGAAGGCAGGAACTTCTTCCGGGTCGAGGCCAGCCTGGACGGCCACGCGCCCAAGCTGCGGCCCGGCATGGAAGGCGTGGCCAAGATCCACGCCGGCACCCACGCCCGGGTGTGGATCTGGACGCGCCGCTTCGTCGACTGGCTGCGCCTGAAGTCCTGGGTCTGGCTGGGGGTATAGGCGAGATGTCGGTGCTGTTCTCTCCCAGCTGGTACCGTGTCGCCGCCTTGCGGCCCCGCCTGCGCGCCCAGGCGCGGATGTCGCGCCACGTCTACCGGGGGGAACGCTGGCACGTCCTGCAGGACCTCGGCAGCGGCCGCTACCTGCGCCTCAACCCGGCCGCCTACCGGGTGGTGGCGCTCATGGACGGCCTGCGCAGCGTCGACGAGATCTGGCGCCAGGCCTGCCTGACCCAGGGCGACGCGGCGCCCAGCCAGGACGAGGTGGTGGAGCTGCTGGGCCAGCTCCACGCCGCCAACGTCCTGATCTCCGACCGCCGGCCCGATATCGCCGAACTGCGCGAGCGCGGCGCCAAATCCCGCCGCGCCAGGCTCAAGCAATACCTCGCCAACCCCCTGTCGCTCAAGTTCCCGCTGGTGGACCCCGACCGCCTGCTCGGCAAGGCGGTCGCGCTCATCACCCCGACGGCCTGGAAGATCCTGACGGCGGCCTGGCTGCTCCTGGTCGGCTCGGCCCTGGTCGGCGCCTTCTACGACTGGGAGCCCCTGACCCGGGACCTGGCGGCGCGCAGCTTCACCCCGGAGAACGTCCTCATCCTCGCGCTGGTCTTCCCGGCGCTCAAGATCGTCCACGAACTGGGCCACGGCCTGGCGATCAAGGCCTTCGGCGGCTCCTGCCGCGAGATGGGCGTGATGCTCCTGGTGTTCCTGCCCGTGCCCTACGTGGATGCCGGCCAGTCGACCGGATTCCCGAGCAAGTGGCGGCGCATGGCCGTCGGCGCGGCGGGGATGATCGCCGAACTGTCGGTGGCGGCGGCGGCCTACTGGTTGTGGTCTTCGGCCGAGCCGGGCCTGTTCAAGTCGGTCCTGCACCAGACCCTGGTGCTGTCCGGCCTGACCACCCTGATGTTCAACGCCAACCCCCTGCTGCGCTTCGACGGCTACTACATCCTCGCCGACTGGCTGGAAATCCCGAACTTCGGCACCCGGGCCAACCGTTACCTCGGCGACCTGGTCAGCCGGCACGTGTTCCGTTCCGAAAAGGCGGAGCCCCTCCAGCTGGCCCCTCGGGAAGGCCCCTGGCTGGTCGGTTACGCGCTCGCCTCGTTCGCCTACCGGGTCCTGGTGGCGTTGACGATCATCTTCTTCGTGGCCAACGCCTTCTTCTTCGTCGGCGTCCTGCTCGCCCTCTGGGCGGCCTGGAGCATGCTCATCCTGCCGGTGATCCGCGCGCTGGGGCACCTGGTCCGGCATCCCGCCCTGGACGAGGTCCGCCTGCGCGCCTGGACCCTGAGCGCCGGCGCGCTGGCCGGCCTGCTCTGGCTGGTGTTCGGGGTGCCCGTCCCGGCCTGGACCAACGCCGAGGGCGTGATCTGGATGACCGAGGACGCCCAGGTCCGCGCCGCCCACCCCTGTTTCGGCCAGAGCGTGCTGGCCCGGCCGGGCAGCCGCGTCCGGCGCGGTGACCCCCTGCTCGACTGCGGCGACCCGGAGCTCGACGCCCAGTTGGCCGAGAACCGGGCCCGCTTCGAGGAACAATCCGCCCGTTTCGACCTGGCCAGTGCCACCGACCGGGTGCAGACCCAGTTGGCGCGGGCCGGGCTGTCGCATACCCGCTCGGTCTACCAGGACCTGCAGGCCCGGCGCAAGGCGATGGTCATGACCAGCGCCCACGACGGCGTGTTCGTCATGGATTCGCCGGGGGATTTTCCCGGTCACTACCTCGCGCGCGGCGCCGTGGCGGCCCACGTCCTGGAGCCGAACAACATCGCCCTGTTCACCGTGGTGCCCCAGGCGGCGGTCGACCTGGTTCGCCAGAACACGCGGCGGGTGGAATTGCGGGTGGCCGGCGACGTCTGGACCGAGCTGACCGCCACGATCAGGCGCGAGGTGCCCGGCGCCACCCGCGACCTGCCCAGCCTGGCCTTGTCCCTGGCCGGGGGCGGCGAGATCGGCCTGGATCCGGAGGCGGCGGCGACCGGCGCCGCGGTCGCCCTCTCGCCCCTGTTCCAGTTCGAGCTGGCCCTGCCCGCCGACTACCCGATCACCGCCCTGGGCAGCCGCGTCTACGTGCGCTTCGTGCACCCCGACGAGCCCCTCGCCGACCAGTGGTACCGGGTGATCCGGCGCACCTTCCTGAAGCAGTTCTCGGTCTGACCATGTTCGCGCTCTCCGTCTCCGCCCAGCCCTACCCGCAGCGCCAGGACGACTTCGACCCCACCTGGCTCAACCGCGCCGTCGAGCGCGCGCGGGCGGGCTTGCGCGCCGGGCTGCGCTTCCGGCCGGGCCGCCTGCGCCGACTGGCCCGGCGGGTGGAGACGGCCGGCCGGGACGGCTGGCGCCGCTGTCAGGGCGCAGGCCGCGAGGCGGCGCTTCGCGAACTGCGCCTGGCCCTGCGCAAGCGCGGCTTCGCCGACGACGGCCTGACGGTCCGCGCCCTGGCCCTGGCCTGCGAGGCCGCCGAAACCACCCTCGGCCTGGTGCCGCACCCGCCCCAGGTGACGGCCGCCTACGTGCTGCTGCACGGCCAGGTCGTGGAGCTGGACACCGGTGAGGGCAAGTCCCTCGCGGCGGCGCTGGCGGCGGCCTGCGCCGCCCTGGCCGGGCTCAGGGTGCACGTGGTGACGGTGAACGACTACCTGGCCGCGCGCGACGGCGAAACCTTCGCCCCCTTCTTCGCGGCGCTCGGCCTCGACGTCGGCGTCGTGCTCGAGACCATGCGGCCCGAGGAGAAAGTCGTCCCCTACGGCCGCGCCGTGGTCTATTGCGCCAACAAGGTGGTCGTGTTCGATTACCTGCGCGACCGGCTCCAGTTCAAGGAAGGCCTGCGCCCCCTCGGCATCGCCCTCGAGTCCATGAAGGGCGCCGCCCGGGCGCGGACCCTGCTGCCCGGCCTGCAGTTCGCCATCGTCGACGAGGCCGACAGCGTGTTCATCGACGAGGCGCGCACCCCCCTGGTGATTTCCGCCCAGGAACAGGACCCGGCCCGCGAGGCCCACTACCGCCAGGCCATGGCCCTGGCGCGCGAACTCGAGGAGGGCGTCGACTTCGGCTGGCGCGCGGGCGGGCGGGTGCCCCGCCTCACCGACGCCGGCAGCGCCCGCCTGGCGCAACGGGCCGAGGGCCTGGGCGGCCTGTGGCAGGGGCCGCGCCTGCGCGAGGACGCCGTGCACCAGGCCCTGGTGGCGCTGCGCAGGTTCCGGCGCGACGTCGACTACATCGTCGAGGCGGGCAAGGTCCTGATCGTCGACGAGAACACCGGTCGCGTCATGCCCGACCGCAGCTGGGAGCGGGGCCTGCAGCAGCTGATCGAGATCAAGGAGGGCCTGGCGCCGACCCCGATCCGCGAGAACCTGGCGCGCCTGTCCTACCAGCTGTTCTTCCGGCGCTACCTGCACCTGTCGGGCATGACCGGAACCTGCCGCGAGGTGTCCGGCGAGCTGGGCGAGGTCTATGGCCTGGGCGTGGTGCGGGTGGAACCTTTCCGGCCTTCGCGGCGCAAGCGGCTGCCCACCCTCGTGTACGGTCATGCCGCGTCCCGCTGGGAGGCCGTCGTGGACCAGGTGCGCGCCTGCCAGGCGAGCGGCCGGCCCGTGCTGATCGGCACCCGCTCCATCCAGGCCTCGGAGCACCTGAGCGCGTGCCTCGCCAGCCAGGGCATCGTCCACCAGGTCCTGAACGCCAAGCAGAACGCCGCCGAGGCCGAGATCGTGGCGCGCGCCGGCGAGCGCGGCCAGGTCACCATCGCCACCAACATGGCCGGGCGCGGCACCGACATCAAGTTGGGCGAGGGGGTGGCCGAGCTGGGCGGCCTCTTCGTCATCCTCTCGGAGGGGCACGACAACGGCCGCGTCGACCGGCAACTGGCCGGACGCTGCGCGCGCCAGGGCGATCCCGGCGGCTGGCGGGCCGTCGTCTGCCTGGAGGACGAGGTGATGCGTGGAATGCCGGCCTGGCTCAAGCGCCCGCTGGCCGCCGCCCTGTCCGGGCGGCGTCTGGGCCAGTTGCTCGGGCGTGCGGTTTTTTTGCTGTATCGATACGCGCAGTTCGACGTCAGCCGTCGCCATCGAGCCGAGAGAAGGCGGTTGATGCAGGTCGACCACCGCTCGCGCGTGACCCTGTCTTTTAGTGGAGAGTCTGAATGAGTACGAACTGGATGCGGCCGTCCTGGCTTACCGCAAGAAACTGGCCCGCGCTGCTGGCGCTGGCGGCGTGCGCCGGGGCGCTGCCCGCGGCCCACGCCGAGACGGAGATCGTCTGCCTGATCGAGCCTTCCCTCGAGGTGAACGTCGGCACACCGGTCGACGGCGTGCTGGAGGTGGTCAACGTCGACCGCGGCGACGCGGTCCGGGCAGGACAGCTGCTGGCCAGGCTGAACACCAGCGTGGAGGCCGCCGCGGTCGATTTCCAGGCGGCCAAATCCGAGTTCGGCGCGCGCAAGGTGGCGCGCAACCAGGACCTCAACGCCCGGAAACTGATCTCCGACCACGATCTCGACGAGATGACCACGGAACAGAAGCTGGCGGAGCTGGAACTGCGCCAGCGCAAGGAAGTGCTCAACCTGCGCAGCATCGTCAGCCCGGTCGACGGCGTCGTCGTCGACCGCTACCGCAGCAAGGGCGACCTGGTGAAGCAGGAGCGCATCTTCCGCATCGTCCAGATCGACCCCCTGCACGTGGAGACCATCCTCCCGGCGTCCTATTTCGGCCGCGTTCGCCCTGGCCAGAGCCACACCGTCAGGCCGCAGCTGTCGGCCGGGTCCTTCAAGGCCCAGGTCAGCCACGTCGACAAGGTCATCGACCCGGCCAGCGGCACCTTCCGCGTGCGCCTGATCCTGCCCAACCCCAAGTCCAGCGTGCCTTCCGGGCAGCGCTGCAGCGTTCATTTCTAGCCCTCAAGAATCAACCACGACAGGTTCCTGCGTCATGAACAAACGAACTGCCCTCCAATCCGTGAGCGTGCTGACCCTGACCGCCATCGTGCCGAGCGCGCTGGCGGTCAATGCCGGCGAGAAACACGAGCCGCCCCGGCCGATTGAGGTCACCGATACCGGCATCTCCAAGGTGAAGGCCGGCACGGCCACGGTGCGCGCCGCCCTGCCCAAGGCCAGCACCGACCGGCAATCCCTGCGCCTGTCGCTGGACGGCTTCCGCGTCGAGGGCGACCCGCGCCTGTCGCCGGAGGCGCTGGACGGCATCCTGGCGCCCTGGAAAGGCAAGGAGCTCAGCTTTTCCGAGTACGAGGCGGCGATCCACGCCGTGGCCCAGTATCTGCGCGAGCACGGCCACCCCGGCGCCCAGGTGAAGATGTCGCGGGCGATCATCGGCCAGGGCAAGGTGATGATCGCCATCGAGGGTCTGACCCCCACCACGGCCGCCGTCGCCGAGGCCGAGGTGACGCCGCGCGTCGACGTCAAGGGCTTCAAGGTCACCGGCTCGAGCCTGCTGGCCGAGGCCGACCTGCAGGCCCTGCTCGCCGGGTTCGCCGGCAAGCCCCTGACCGCGGCCGAGATGGAACAGGCCGCCCAGGCCGTCGCCGACCGCCTGCGCGCCATGGGCTACCCGCTGGTGCAGGCCTATCTGCCGCGCCAGCGCGTGGACGGCGGCATCGTCGAGATCGCCGTGCTCGAGGGCCGGCTCGATCCCGCGTCGGGACGCAACGGCCTGCTGGTCGAAGGCGGCGGCGTGCGAATCAAGCCGAGCGTGATGGAGGAGTTCATCGCCCGCGGCGCCAAGCCCGGCCAGCCCCTGCGCGTCGCCGACCTGGAGCGCGCGGTGCTGCTGAGCGGCGACCTGCCCGGCGTCAAGAGCGTCAGCACCGTCATCGAGCCCGGCACCGAGACCGGCTCCACCCGCGTCCGGGCCAAGGTCGAGGAGGGCCGCCTCTTCAGCGCCAGCCTGTGGGCCGACAACTTCGGCAACCGTTACACCGGCGATGGGCGCGCCACCGGCCAGTTCCTGCTCAACAGCCCGACCGGCAACGGCGAGCAGTACGGCCTCAACCTGGTGGCCTCCAGCGACTCGACCAGCGCCCGCCTCTCGGTGACGGCGCCGGCGGGCCGCGACGGCCTGCGCCTGGGCGCCGCCTACGCCTGGACCACCGCCAGCTTCGGCGACGACATGCGCACCATCGACCTCTCCAGCGATTCGCACGACTTCACCCTCAACGCCAGCTACCCGATCATCCGCTCGGCCCAGAAGAACCTGGGGTTCTCGGCCGCCTACGACCGCAAGCGCTACATCACCGACCTCAGCTGGGGCCGCGAAAACGACCGCGTCATGGACACCCTGACCCTCGGCCTGTCCGGCGACTTCCTGGACGGCTGGGGCGGGCAGACCCGCTGGTCAGCGGCGCTGGCCGGCGGCGACCTGGATTTGTCCAGGCATGCCGAATACCAGGATGCCGACGCGAAAACCGCCCAGACGGCCGGCGGCTACGGCAAGCTCAACTGGCAGGTCAGCCGCGTCGCACCCCTGGCCGGCAGTGACCGGTGGTCCTGGATGCTCGCCACCTCCGGCCAGGTCGCCAGCAAGAACCTGGACAGCGCCGAGAAATTCCAGCTGGGCGGTCCCCAGGGCGTGCGCGCCTACCCGGTCAGCGAGGGCGTGGGCGACCATGGCTGGCTGCTCAACGCCGAACTGCGCTACCGCCTGCCCGAGGCCTACCTGAAGGACGCCCACCTGTTCGGTTTCGCCGACGCCGGCGGCGTCACCCAGTACGCCGATCCCTACAACGACCCGATCACCGGGTTGCCGTCGCTCGGCAGCCGGCCCAACACCTACACCCTCAAGGGCGTGGGCCTGGGCGCCAACGTCGGCTTCGGCGAGCAGGGCAGCCTCAAGCTCATGTGGGCGAAGAAGCTGGGCGACAACCCCAACGCCGACCCCGCCAGCAACAACGACAGCGATGGCCAGAACAAATCCAGCCGCGTCTGGATTCTCGGCAACATCGTTTTCTGATCGCATAGCACTCACGCGCCCCACGAGGTGGACAGATGAACAAGACATTCAAGATCGTTTGGAGCAACAGCCGCAACGCCTGGATCGTCGCGCACGAAGCCGCGCGCGCCTTCGGCAAGCCCAGTTCGGCGCGCCGCGCCCTGGGCGCCTCCATCCTGGCCCTGGCCCTGGCCGATGCCTGGGCCGCCGCGCCGCCGGCGCCCACGGCCCTGCCCACCGGCGCCCAGATCGTTTCCGGCGCGGGCACGGTGACGCAATCGGCCGCCAGCATGACGGTGCAGCAGAACACGGCCAGGATGGTCACCAACTGGCAGACCTTCAACGTCGGCAGCCAGGCCTCCGTCCGCTTCGTGCAGCCCTCCGCCAGTTCCGTCGTGCTCAACCGCGTGCTCACGGCGGACCCGGCCCAGATCTACGGCAACCTCAGCGCCAACGGCCAGGTGTTCCTGCTGGCCCCCGGCGGCGTGGTGTTCGGCCCCTCGGCGCGGGTCGACGTCGGCGCCCTCATGGCCTCGTCCATGAACCTGTCCGACCCGGACTTCCTGGCCGGCAACTACCGGCTCACCGGCGCCGGCGCCGGCGTGCTCAACTTCGGCGAACTGGCCGCGCGCGAAGGCGGCTTCGTCGCCCTGGTGGGCGGCACGGTCGAGAACAGCGGCAGCATCGCCGCCCCCGCCGGCCAGGTGGCCCTGGCCGCCGGCCAGGGCGCGCGCCTGGAACTCGGCGCCAGCGGCCTGATCTCGGTCGCGGTCGACGCCTCGGCCGCCGCCAGGGTGGAGAACAAGGGCCTGATCACCGCCGACGGCGGCCGCGTCATGCTCACCGCCAACCGCGCCGCCGAGGCCCTCGGCGTGGCCATCAACCAGGCCGGCGTGGTGCGCGCCAACACCCTCACGGCCAGGAACGGCGAGATCTGGCTCGACGGCGGCGCCGGCGAGACCCGCGTCGGCGGCCAGATGCTGGCCCTCGGCAGCCAGCCCGGTGAAAAGGGCGGCAAGATCGTCGCCACCGGCGGCGCCGTGACCCTGGCGGCTGGCAGCGAACTCAACGCCTCCGGCCCGGCCGGCGGCGGCCAGGTGCTGGTCGGCGGCGGCTGGCAGGGCAAGGACCCGGCCATCGCCGAAGCGAAATCGGTGACCCAGGAGCAGGGCAGCGTCCTCCGCGCCGACGCCACCGGGAACGGCGACGGCGGCACGGCCGTGCTCTGGTCAGGCGAAACCACCCGCGTCTCCGGCGAGATCTCGGCGCGCGGCGCCGGGGCCGGGCAGGGCGGCCGGATCGAGACCTCCAGCCGCAAGGATCTGGGGGTGGCGAGCGCGGCCCGGGTGGACGCGGGCGCGGAGAGCGGAGTGGGCGGTCAGTGGCTCATGGACCCTGATACCGTTGTTGTGGCCGGGTCAGGTGGATCGGTTCCTTATCCAGACGGAACCGCCAGCGTATACGCGGATACCATTTCGGCTGCTTTGGGGAATAACACCAGCGTAACCATTCAGACCACTACCGGCAGCATTACCGTGAATGCTGCGATCTCCAAGATTGCCGATACCGGTGGTGCGGCGCCGACTCTGACTTTCGACGCGCTCAACGACATCACGGTCAATCAGGCGATCTCCGCCAGTTCCGGCGTCCTGAACCTGAAGTTCGGGGCTGGAGCGGGCACCCGGGATGGCGGCACGACCACCATCAACGCCGCGCTCTCGACCAACGGCGGCAATGCCGATTTCTACAAGTTGACCACCCTGGCCCACGCCACCCCGGTGTCCACCAAGCCGGGCGGCATCACCAGCACCGCCGCCGGCGACATCACCTTCTACAAGGACGTCAGACTCGCCGCGCCCGGCTACTCCGTCACCCTCAACGCCCAGGGGGCGGAAAGTGGCGGCACCTATACGTCAGCCGGCGGGGACATCGATTTCCGCGGCAGCATTTCCTCCGGCAAGCCCTCGGCGGTGGGTTGGTCGCCGCAGGCGCTGATCGTCGATACTTCCTCGAGCACCAATTGGCACTCCGGCGCCATCATCTTGGGCGATGCCGCCGCAGACGCGGTCGGCAAGACAGCGGCTGACCTGACAAACACCGCCAACACCGACGGCCCCCTGCGCAGCCTGACCCTGGCCGGCCCGACGACGATCGCCCTGAAGGCGGCGGCCATGAACTTCGCCAGCACCACCGGCGACGTGCTCAAGGCCTCCACGATCGAAACCGGTTCGCCGAAGATCGTGCTCTACGCTGCGGATACCGCCATCAGCCTCAAGGGCGGCAGCGTGGCCGGCATGACCGACGGTTATACCGATTTGGTCCAGGACAGCTTCAACGTCGGCGTGGCGGACAACACGACGAGCAGAACGTTGACGCTCAATTCCGACCGCTCCATCAAGATCAAGAACTACGGCATCGATGGCGTGACCAATGCCGACGCCGGGGTCGATACGCTGTCCGTCGCCCTGCACCCGTACTTGGCGAGTGGCGCCACCGGCGGCGCCATCATCATGGACAACGCCAGCATCCTGACCAACGGGGGCAGCGTCCACCTGGGCGACGCCAGCGCCAGCGACTATGCGGTCGGTTTCGCCTCCGACAGCGGCGGCGTGACCGACGGCGTCAACCTCAAGAACGTCGCCATCACCACCGGCGGTGGCGCGGTCACCATCGCCGGCAAGACGGCCTCGAGCACGTCGGTGAGCAGCGCCGGCGTCAAGATCACGGGCCTCTTGACCGACATCTCCACGGCCGGTGGCAACCTCACGGTCACCGGCGCGGTCCAGGGCCAGACCTCGGGCAACAAGGACGGCGTGATCATCGGCGAAGGCGGTTCCGCCCGCAGCACGCTGCAGACCACCAGCGGCAAGCTCACGATCACCGGCGACGCGACGCTTGCGAGTGACCCGACCGGCGGCTCGCGCTACGACGGCGTCATCATTTCCTCGGCGGCGCTCCTGAAGACCACCAGCGGCGACATCGCCATCACCGGCACCGGCGGCGGCGGCGACAAGAACTTCATCACCGAAAACCACGGCATCCGCCTGGAAGACGCCAACACCAGCATCCTCTCCGGCACGGGCAACATCGTCCTGACAGGCACCGCCGGGGGCAAGACCAGCACCACCAGCGGCGACAACAGCTTCGGCATCTATGCCAAGGGCGCCAACATCTACGTCGGCAAGGACGCCAGCCTGAGCACGGCGACCGGCGACATCAGCTTCATCGCCGACTCGATGGACTTCGTCAATTCCTCCAGCACCCATTTGCGCGTGGCCAGCAACGGCGAACTGCTGATCAAGCCGCTGACCACAGGCACCCACATCGAGTTCGGCACGGCGGGCGGCCTGCCGGTGGACATCGGCGGCACCAAGACCCTGTACCTGGGCAGCAGCTGGTTCAACGGCAGCACGGCGGGCGTCTTCCAGTCCGGCCCGGTGGTCACCGTCAGCCAGGTGAGCGGCACCGAGCAGCAGTTGAGCATCCAGGGCAACAGCGGCGGCACGTTTACCTTGAGTAATGGTACGGTGACGACAGCCCCGATCACCTACAGCGCCACGCCGGCCACGTTAAGGGCGAACATCGAGACTGCGTTGGATGCGGTTTTGGGCGGAGCCAGCGGATCCACCGTCACGGTCAACGCCGACGGCACCTTCAAGGTGGTCTTCGGTTCATCCCAGTCCTCGGCCTTGTACGCCAATGCCGACAAGGGGTTCTACGACC
>CAINDZ010000593.1 GCA_903847545.1 uncultured bacterium
CGCGATGCAGGCCGCCTACCCGGCCAGCGGCGAGATCAACCGCCGCCTGCAGGACCCCGACGGGGCGATGCGCCGGGTCGAGGAGCGCTACCGGCCCGCCGCCGTGGCGCTCGACCGCGTCGACGGCCTGTCGCTGGACATGGGTCCCTGGCGCTTCAACCTGCGGCAGAGCAACACCGAGCCGGTGATCCGCCTGAACGTCGAGTCGCGCGGCGACGCCACGCTGATGGAGCAGAAGACGGCCGAGATCCTGGCGATGCTCGACGCCTGACCCGTCCTACAGCCCCCGACGATGCTCGGGCCGCAGGGTGCGCGGATTGCGCTGCGCAAGCAACGTGTCCAGCGTGCGCAATCCGAGGTCGCGGTCGGCCGGCAGGTTCAGGCTGAGCGGCACGTAGTTGCTGGCGTGGTTGGCGTGGAAGCGGCAGCGCGTCAGGGCGCTGTCGGCCACCAGCGTGCGCAGCTCCTCGAGCATCCCCCACGGGTCGGGCAGCGTGAAGCGGCCGGCCGTGGCCTCTGTCGCCAGCGGCGTGCCCGGCACCAGCGTCGTGACCAGCGCGCCGACGAACGGCGGGTCCATCGCGGTCAGCAGGCGGGCGGTGGCCGCCGCGTGTTCGCGCGAGCGCTCGCTGCCGCCCAGTCCCAGCATCACCATCACCGAGTGGCGGATGCCCGCGCGCCGCAGGCTGGCCGCGGCGTCGGCCGCGTCCTGCGCCGTCGAACCCTTGCCCACGCGCCGCAGCACCTCGTCGTCGCCGCTCTCGGCGCCGTGGTAGACGATGCCCAGGCCCGCCTCGCGCAGCGCCCGCAGCTCGTCGTCGCCCTTGCGCAGGATGGTGCGCGCGTCTCCGTAGATGCCCACGCGTCGGGCGTGCGGCAGGTGCGTGCGCACGGCCGCGAGGATCTCGAGCAGCCGGTCGGTCGACAGCACCAGCGCGTCGCCGTCGCACAGGAAGACGCGACGGATGGGCTCGACGTCGCGGCTCCAGGCGGCGGCTTCCTCGAGGTCGGCCAGGACCGTCTCGCGCGGCTTGACGCGGAAGCGCTGCCCCTCGTCGCGGTACATGCCGCAGTAGGTGCAGCCGTTGTGGCTGCAGCCGACGGTTACCTGCAGCAGCAGGCTCTCGGCCTCGCTCGGTGGGCGGAAGATGTGGCCGACGTAGTCCATCGTGGGGCGCCTCCCGGCCACGGGCCCGGAATCAGGAGTGATTTGGTGGCCTGCGGAATCAAAAAAAATGAAAATTCCGCTTGCCTTCGCTAAAGAAATCTCTAAAGTGGTGTACAGAAGCGACCGATAAATCCTGCACAACGGCGCTGGGTTGACGAGCAGAGCGATATGGCCGGGGTCACAAACACCAGAATGACTTAGGGCGAGAGTCATTCACCGGTGGACCCCGGCCCCCCTTTTTCCCCCCGGCCGAAACCCCCCGCGAACCTACAAGTCGGTGAACCTGTCGTCGACGATGACGGCCCGGTCGAGTCCCGGACCCTGCAGCCGCACCTCGCGCACGCGCACGCGCGGCTGGGTGGCCGGGATGTACACGCGGTCGAGATGGATGACCGCCTCGGGGCTCGAGAAGTCCTTCGGCCCCACGACGCCCCCGAAATGGTCGCTGCGCCCGAAGGCCACGTGCAGGCCCAGCTTTTCATCCAGCAGGATGCTCCCGCACGGCTGCACCCCGAAGTCGCCCAGCACGCCCAGGCCCAGCTCGGCCAGGTTGGCGTAGGCGGGCTCGGCCGCCAGGTGGGCCGCCTCGCGGCGCGCCTCGGGGCCGTCGCTGGTGACCCGGGCGCGGTTGTTCTCGACGGCGAACATCACGACCTCGTCGCCGACCTGCACCGGAAGCTCGCCGCGCGAACGGCTGGGGTCGCCGGCGATCTCGCCCTCGTAGGGCACGATGTAGGCCTCGCCCGAGGGCAGGTTGCCGGCCACGCCGTTGGCGGGGAACAGGCCGCCCGAGGCGTGACCCTGCCGGTGGCGCAGGTCCAGCACCAGGCGGTGCGGCGCGCCGTCGGCCTCGAAGAGCAGGTGCGCCTCCTCGGCGGCGTCCAGCCACGTCTTCAGCAGCTCGACGCGGCGGCTGATCTCCTGGTAGTCCAGGCGCAGGGCCGGGATCATCCCCGGC
>CAINDZ010000594.1 GCA_903847545.1 uncultured bacterium
ACGGCGGCAGGTTGCGCATGACCGACATGATCCGGGCCTTGACGCGATCGACACTCACGGCAGCGGTTCCCCCCCGAGGACCAAGCGTTGCCCCGGGCCGGCCCCCGGCCGGCCCCAGTCGCCAAGGGATCGGATTGCTAAGGGATTCCTTGAGAAAAGCTTTGGCGGACCGCTTCAGGTGCCGCCGGAGTCCCGCGGCAGCCGCGCACCCCGCTTGAGCAGGGGCCCGAACCGGCCCGCGACCTCGTCCAGGACCCGGTCCAGGCGCTGGTTGCGCTCCCGCCCCGGCTCGCCGAAGAGGGAGCCCTGGGCCACCGGGCCCTCGCCGGGCCGCAGCAGGTTGGTCGCGGTCACCCCCAGCAGGCGCAGCGGCCGGCGGCCCCGCCCGAGGCGGCTTTCGAGCAGGTCGCGGGCGGCGTCCCGGATCTCGACGCCACCATCGGTGGGCTCGGGCAGCGTGAGCGAGCGCGTCAGGGTGGTGAAGTCGGGGTACCGCGCCTTGAGCACCACGGTGCGGGCGCGCAGCCCGTCGGCGCGCAGCCGGCGGGCGACCTTGTCGGCCAGCTCGTCGGCGATGGCGCGCAGCTGCTCCGCATCGCCGATGTCCTCGGCGAAGGTGACCTCGTTGCCGACCGACTTGGCCTCGTGCGTGGGCACCACGGGGCGGTCGTCGATGCCGGCGGCCAGCTCGCGCAGGTGGCCGATGTGCGGCCCGAAGCGCGCCTCCAGCCCGGCGGCCTGCGGGCGCAGCAGGTCGCCGATGACCGCGATCCCGGCCTCGCGCATCTGCACCGAGGCCACCTTGCCGACGCCCCACAGGCGCTCGATGGGCAGGTCCGCGATGCGCGCGCGGCCCTCGGCCGGCAGGATGACGACCAGGCCGTCGGGCTTGTCGAGGTCGGAGGCGAGCTTCGCCAGGAACTTGTTGGCCGCCGCGCCCACCGAGGCGGTCAGGCCGGTCTCCGCCTTGATGCGCCGCTTGATGTCGGCCGCGATGGCCGGCGGCGCGCCGAACAGCCGCCGGCAGCCGCTGACGTCCAGGAACGCCTCGTCGATGGACAGCGGCTCGACCAGGGGCGTGTAGCCGCGCATGACGGCCATGATGGCCGCCGAGACCTCGAAGTAGCGGTCCGGGCGCGGGCGGATGAAGACGCCGTCGGGGCACAACTGCCGCGCGCGCCCCGCCCCCATGGCGCTGCGCACGCCGAAGGCGCGGGCCTCGTAGCTGGCCGCCGCCACGACGCCGCGGCCCTCGGGCGTGCCGCCGACGATGACGGGCCGCCCCCGCAGCGCCGGGTTGTCCAGCACCTCGACCGACGCGTAGAAGGCGTCCATGTCGACGTGCAGGATGGCGCGCGGGTGGCCGCAGTCCCAGGGAGGTGGCGTCACGGGCATGGCTCCGGGCGGACGGGATCAAGGGGCCGCGGGAGGCGGCGCCCACGGGGAGAAAATATCACGAAAACGGCGCGCATTCAAGGGACCCGATGCGGGGGACGGCCCACCGCCCGCCGCGCGGCCGGCGCCCGTTTGACAGCGCCCGCCGCAGCGCCTAACCTCGACGGCGGCGGCCCGGTGGCGCGGCGCGGGATGACCCCGCGCGCGGTCGGGCGCCGAGAAAGGGGCGCAGGCCCATGGTGACGGTCCGTCCTTCCGGCGAGCGCGGTCATTTCAACCACGGGTGGCTCGACACGCGCCACACCTTCTCGTTCGCCGACTACCACGACCCGGCCCACATGGGCTTCGGCCCCCTGCGCGTCATCAACGAGGACATCATCGCCCCCGGCGCCGGCTTCGGCACGCACCCGCACCACGACATGGAGATCGTGACGTGGGTGCTCGAGGGCGAGCTCGCGCACCGCGATAGCCTGGGCCACGGCTCGATCATCCGGCGCGGCCTGTTGCAGCGCATGAGCGCCGGCACGGGCATCGAGCACAGCGAGGCCAACGCCTCGGACAAGCTGCCGGTGCACCTGCTGCAGATCTGGATGCGCCCGGACCGCCCGGGCCACGCCCCCGAGTACGAGCAGCGCCACCTGCCGCTGCCCGAGCGCTCGAACAAGCTGCGCCTGGCGGTGTCCGGCGACGGCGCCGACGGCTCGCTGCGCTGGCACCAGGATGCGCGCCTGTGGGTGGCCGAGATGGGCCCGGACGTCACGCTCGAGCACCAGCTGGCGCCCGGCCGCCGCGCCTGGATCCAGGTGACGGGCGGCCGCGTCGCGGTCAACGCGGTGGGCCTGGTGGCCGGCGACGGCGCCGCCATCGAGGACGTCACGCGCATCGATCTTGCGGCCGACGGCGAGTGTGCCTTGCTTCTGTTCGACCTGCCCTGACCGTCTTGGCGGTCGCGAACACCCAACGCTGCCCGGCCCCGGGCGCCACGTGCGGGGGACGTCGAACATGTGCGGCCGCATCGTCCTCAGTTCAGCCCCCCACGTCCTGGCCGAGGCGTTCTACCTGGACGTCGTGCCCGAGCTGGGCCCGCGCTGGAACATCGCGCCGGGGCAGGACATCGCCGCGGTGGTGCCCAACCCCGGCAGCCCCGGTAACCTGGTGCGCATGCTGCGCTGGGGGCTGGTGCCGCCCTGGGACCGCGGCGACGGCGGCAACCCGCAGCTGATCAACGCGCGCGCCGAGACGCTGCTGGACAAGCCGGCCTTCCGCGACGCGTTCCGCCGGCGGCGCTGCCTGGTGCCGGCCGACGGCTTCTACGAGTGGCAGAAGCGCGACGGCGGCAACCAGCCGTTCTACTTCCGCGCGCGCGACCACCGGCCGCTGGCGCTGGCCGGGCTGTGGGAGTCGCGCGAGCAGCCGGGCGACCGGCGCTTCGACACGTGCGCGATCGTCACGACCACCGCCAACGCGACGCTGCGCCCGGTGCACCACCGCATGCCGGTGATCCTGCCGGCCACCGCGTGGAAGGCGTGGCTGGGCGCGGGCCCGGACGAGGCGGTCGACCTGCTGCGCCTGCTGGTGCCGGCGCCCGTGGAGTTGCTGCTTTCGCACCCGGTCACGCGCAAGGTCGGCAGCCCGTCCTTCGACGGGCCCGAGTGCGTCGAGCCGGTCGAGGACGAGCGCCGCGGCCAGATGAACCTTTTCGGCTGACGAAACCGGGGATGAACATGCGCACCGAGCGGATCCCGAAACCGAAGCCCGGCGGCCCCCGCCTGTTCCTGGACAGCGCCGACACCGCGGCGTGGGAACGGCTGCTGCCGACAGGCATCTTCCACGGCGTGACGACGAACCCCCTGCTGCTGGAGCGGGCCGGGCTGCGCTGCGACGTCGAGACGCTGGGCGCCCTCGCCCGCCGCGCGGCGATGCTGGGCGCGCACGAGATCCACCTGCAGGCCCGGGGCGACGACGAGGACGCGCTGGTGCGCACGGGCGAGGCGCTGGCCGCCACCGCGGCGTGGGAACGGCTGCTGCCGACAGGCATCTTCCCCGGCGTGACGACGACCCCCCTGCTGCGGGAGCGGGCCGGGCTGCGCTGCGACGTCGAGACGCTGGGCGCCCTCGCCCGCCGCGCGGCGATGCTGGGCGCGCACGAGATCCACCTGCAGGCCCGGGGCGACGACGAGGACGCGCTG
>CAINDZ010000595.1 GCA_903847545.1 uncultured bacterium
CACCGGCGCCTGCCAGAGCGCGGACCAGCCGGCCGAGGCCCAGGTGCCGAGGGTGCGGCCATCGGCGTCGATCACCGGCGAGCCGGGCGCGGGCACGGCCGGCGCGGCCTCGTCGCGGGCCGTGAACACGAGCGCGCGCACGGACTCGGGCGCCGAGCCGTAGGTGCGCACGCGCGCGACCACCTCCTGGCCCAGGTAGCAGCCCTTGCTGAGGCTCGCGACGTGTTGCTCCAGTCCCGTCTGCGCCAGGGCGCGCTGGCCGGGCGTGTAGTCGATCCCCGCGAGCAGGCGGCCGGCCTCGACGCGCAGCCACCGCCACGCCGTGGCGGCCCCGGCATCATCGCCTTCGGGCCAGGCCACGAGGCCGTGGGCCAGGGTCGCAGCGGCGAGCGCCGAACCCGCCGAGCCTCCCGCCTCGCGGGGCTGCAGCACAAGCAGGCCGGGGTCGCCGGTCAGCGGCGCCTCGACCAGCCAGGAGTGCGGGGCGATCGTCGCCAGCATCGGCACGAGGGCGGGGACCGTGGGGCCGCCCAGGAACCAGCCGTCGAGATCGCCCGACAGGTCGTCGATGAACGCGTCCTCGGTGACGAGGTGCGCGCGCAGGTCAGCGGCCAGCAGCGCCGCGTGCGCGCGGTCCACGACCAGCAGGAAGGAGGGGAAGGGCTGGCCGCGTTCGGGCAGCCTGGCCGCGACCAGGTCGACGACCAGTGCGCCCGCGCGGTTCAGGCGCGCCGAGGGCTGTGCGGCGCCGGGCGCCAGCGCCAGCACGTCGCTGGTCAGCTGCGATTGCAGGAAGGCGCCCGCATCGGGCCCGGCGACGACCAGCGCGCCGAGCGACGGCGCGCCATCCCACGTCGCGAACAACCCGTGCTCGCGCGCGCGCCGGCACAGGTCGCCGGCGCGGCTCATACCGCGAAGCTCTCGCCGCAGCCGCAGGTGTTCGTCGCGTTCGGGTTGCGGAACTGGAAGCCGCGGCTGGCCAGGCCCGGCTCGTGGTCGAGCGTGACGCCGCGCAGGTAGATGGCGCTCTTGCGGTCGAGGTACACCTCGAAGCCCTCCTGCGGCACCACCAGGTCGCCGTCGCGGCGGGCGTCGAACTCGACCTTGTACGTCAGGCCCGAGCAGCCGCCGCCGGCCACGCCCAGGCGCAGGCCGCGGCCGGGGCCGGGCTCGGCCAGCAGCAGGCGGCGCACCTCGGCCACGGCGCCGGCCGTCAGCGTGACCAGTGCATCGTCAGCCGCGGGTTTCGGCACTGCCGGCGCCGTCGCCTCTGCGGTCGGCGTCGCCGCGGGCGCGGCCTTGCCGCCGCCGCGCACCCGGTCGCCCAGCGGCTGCACGGGGCCGAGGCCCCCGGCCGCGACGACCAGCGTCTCGTGCTTCTTCCAGATGCCGAAGCGCGCGGCGCGCTGCAGGTACTCGTCGTTGCTGCGGCCGTCCTGTCCCTCGACGTGGATGTCCGCGTCGTGCAGCACGAGGTGCGTGGCGGTCAGCGTGTCGCAGCGGCCCACGTACACGGTGTCGCCCTCGCGCGCGAAGACGGTGATGCCGTGCAGCGGGCCCTTGTCGTCATGGAACGTTCCCATGCCAGTCCTTTCGGGGCGTCAGCAGTACTGCGCGAAGGCGTCGATCAACTCGACGGCGACGACCTCGGCCGACTGTCCCTCGATGAGGTGGCGCGGCACGAAGTGCACCAGCTGGCCGTCCTTGAACATGGCGATCGACGGGCTGCTGGGCGGCACGTCGCCGATCAGCTCGCGGGCGCGGGCGGTCGCCTCGAGGTCCTGGCCGGCGAAGACCGTGGCCACGCGCGCGGGGCGCTGCTCGTTCTCGAGGGCCAGCTTCACCGCGGGGCGCGCGCTGCCGGCCGCGCAACCGCACACGGAATTGACCAGCAGCAGGGCCGTGCCCTGCGTCTGGGCGAACCACGCCTCGACGTCCGCGGGGGTCCGCAGCTCGCGCACGCCGGCGCTCACCAGTTCGGCCCGCATCGGGGCCACCATCTGCTCGGGGTAGGGCATGTTCGGGCTCCTTGGTTCGG
The DNA here is from genome assembly GCA_903847545.1 of uncultured bacterium. Lineage (GTDB taxonomy): Bacteria > Krumholzibacteriota > Krumholzibacteriia > LZORAL124-64-63 > LZORAL124-64-63 > CAINDZ01. The sequence goes on from CAINDZ010000595.1 coordinate 2,039, forward strand.
CGCGGCGTGGGCGGCCGCAGCGCTCGGGGGGGCGTCTTTCCTGCGCCCTAGGTATTAAACAATACCAAAAATGTCAAGTATTGGCGCCCGGTGATGCACGGGGGGACGGGCGACCGCTCAGGCGCAGGGCGCGCCGGGGCAGTCGCCGTCGCGGCGCTCCCACTGCAGGGTGACGTGCGAGATGCCGAAGCGCTCGTGCAGTTCGGCGGTGGCGCGGGCGACCAGTTCGTCGTCGCCCTCGCGGCCCGGCTTGACCAGGTGGGCGGTCAGGGCGGTCTCGGTGGTGCTCATGCCCCACACGTGCAGGTCGTGCACGGCGACGACGCCGGGCAGCGCGCCCAGGTAGCCGGCCACCGCGTCGGGGTCGATGCCGGCGGGCACCGCGTCCATCGCCAGGTCCAGGGCCTCGCGCAGCAGGCCCCACGTGCCGGCCAGGATGACCACGGCGATGACGAGGCTGACGGCCGGGTCCAGCCACGTCCAGCCGGTGGCCATGATGGCGGCGCCGGCCGCGACCACGCCCAGCGACACGGCGGCGTCGGCCGCCATGTGCAGGAAGGCGCCGCGTGCGTTCAGGTCGTGGCGGCGGCTGGACAGGAACAGGGCGGCCGTGCCGCCGTTGACGAGGAAGCCAAGCCCGGCCACCAGCATGATCGGCACGCCGGGCACCGCCACGGGCTCCTGCGCCCGGCGGATGGCCTCCCAGGCGATGCCGCCGACGGCCACCAGCAGCAGCACGGCGTTCAGCAGCGCGGCCATGATGGACGATCGCCGCCAGCCGTACGTGCGCCGGCGCGAGGGGGCGCGGCGCGAGAGGTGGCTGGCGCCCCAGGCCAGGAGCAGGCCCAGCACGTCGCTCAGGTTGTGGCCGGCGTCGGCCAGCAGGGCCAGCGAGCCGGTGACGATGCCGAACCCGGCCTCGACCGCGACGAAGGCGCCGTTCAGCGCGATGCCGACGATGAAGGCGCGGCGGGCGGCCTCGCCGGCGCCCGCGGGGGGCGCGTGGTCATGATGGCCGTGGTGATGGCCACCGTGGTGGTGGCCACCGTGGTGGCCGCGGCGCCCATCGTGATGGTGGTCGTGGCGATGGTGGTCGTCGTGATGGTCGTGGTCGTGATGATTGTGGTCGCGCACGCGGCACCTTCGCGGTGGGGGCCGGTCAGTACGGCACGCGACCCTCGTCGTCGCGCCACTGCTGCATCAGGCGCCGGCAGGCGTCAGCGTCGACATCCGGAAGCACCTCGAATGCCGGTTCGCGGTCCCCGGCCAGGACGTCGTAGATGGCCGCGTCGTCGAAGCCGATGTCCGCCGCATCGCCGCGCGAGGCGCCGAAGTGCACGCGGTCCAGCCGCGCCCAGTGGATGGCCGAAAAGCACATCGGGCAGGGCTCGCAGGTCGCGTAGATCTCGCATCCCGACAGGTCGAAGGTGCCCAGCTCGCGGCAGGCCGCGCGGATGGCCTGCACCTCGGCGTGGGCCGAGGGATCGTTCAGGCCGACGACCTGGTTGTGTCCCCGCGCGATGACGACGCCGTCGCGGGTGACCACGGCGCCGAACGGGCCGCCGTCGCCCGCGGCCAGGCCCGCAGCCGCCTCGTCGACGGCCGCGCGCATCAACGTCGGGTCCGAGACCGGCCCGCTCACGGCAGCTTCCCCTCGAGGTAGAAGACCTCGAACACCTTCTCGTGGAAGATGGGGCCGTGGCCGAAGTAGCCGTCCTCGCCGAAGAGCTCGCCGTGGTCCGACATCACCATGAAGTAGGTGTTCGGCGGGCAGCGGTCCATCAGGCGGCCCATGACGCCGTCGAGGTGCTCGACGTTGGCGACTTGCTTGTCGTAGAAGGCGCGGAACTGGGCCGGCGTGAAGAACTCGTCCTCGTCGCGGCCCTCTGAGATCTCGGCGGGGTTCTTCAGGAACTCGTCCAGCGACTTGAACACGCCGTGCACGCCGCTGATGTGCGGCAGGTCGCCCGCCGTCTCGCCGGGCAGCAGGTACGGGTAGTGCGTCTCGCCCGTGTTCAGGAACCAGAACGTGGGCTGGTCGGTCTTCGCCTCGATGCGGCCGATGGACAGGGGCGTCTTGCCCTCGCGCTCGACGGTGCCGCCGTCGAGGATGATCGACAGGTCGTTGTGGCTGGGCGCCAGCTCGTAGCGGTCGAAGTGGCGGCTGAGCACCGTCATCGGGTTCAGCACCGGCAGGCTGACCACGCCCTCGGTGCGGTAGCCCTGCGACTTCAGGAAGTGCGGCAGCGAGAGCTGCGGCACGAACTTGCCGAACTCGACATCCTTGATGTTCAGGCGCTGCGACCACAGCGCGAACTCGTCGCGGTACACGTTCGAGGCGAAGACGCCGCGCGGGCTCTGGTGCGGCACCATGCCCATCAGGAACGTGAAGTGGCTGGGGCTGGTCCAGCTGGCGTAGCTGTAGCGCTTCTCGGCCTTGCCGATGCGGTCGAGGTTGGGCGTGCGCGCGGCCTGGTACGCGTCCCAGCGGCAGCTGTCGAACACGATGAAGAAGATGTTGTTCGGGCGGTCGCCGCCGCCGAACAGCTTCTTGACGCCGTCCATGATGCCGGCCATGGGCACTCCTCGCGGGCGCTGGGTCGTGGTCCTGCCTGTCGCGACCAATGTCGCGCCCCCCGCACCGCGCGGCAAGCGCCGGGGAGCGGGGGATCCTGCCGGAAACGCGAGCGCCGCCCGGGCGACAGGCGGCGGCTCGCTCGGAACGCGGTGGGCGATTACATCGCCGCGTTCAACGCGTTGGCCAGGTCTTCCTTCGACTTCAGGCCGACGAAGCTGCCGACCTGCTGGCCGTTCTTGAACAGCAGCACCGTCGGGATGCCGCGGATGCCGAACTGGGCGGCCAGGTCCTGGTTGTCGTCGACGTTGACCTTGCCGACCTTCGCCTTGCCGGCGAACTCGGTCGCGAGCTGCTCGATCGTCGGGCCCAGCATCTTGCAGGGGCCGCACCACGGGGCCCAGAAGTCCACCAGCACGGGGATCTCGCTGCCCTTGACCTCGTTCTCGAAGTTCGCCTGGCTGAATTCCATCACGTTGGCCATGTCGGTTTCCTTTCCGGTTGGGCGTTCCCTCGCGGGCGCCGGACGGTTACGGTTGTGCAACACTCACGGGGAACCCTTTGGCAGGGAGTGTGCCCGCTCGGGTCTTTGTTGAATAAATTTGTCTGATATTTTTTAATCTGTTGTGGTGCAAAGTTATAAGTGGGTGATGATGACCGCCAGCCCCTTCGCGGCCCGGGGCCGGGCTTGACGTTGGTGTTGGTTGCACCAATAATGTTGCATCAATATTGGTGCATGCACCAACAGGAGGGGTCATGGACACGAATGGCGGTGACCGTGCGCTGGCGGCCCTGCTGGCGACCATGCGCCTGGACAGCCTGGCCGGGGTCGTGGCGGCGCTGAACGAGGGGCTGATCGTCCTGGACCCGGCGCTGCACGTGGTGACGATGAACCCGGCGGCCGAGGCGTTACTGGGCAGGTCGGCCGGCGAGTTGGCCGGCGTGCCGGTGTGTCGCCTGTTCGGCGAGGCCTCGTGCCCGCGCGACGTGCTGGAGGAGACGCTGCGCTCGGGGCAGCCGGTGGTCGACTACCAGACGACCATCGGCCTGGGCGGGGACCGGCGCGGCCATGTGTTGATGCGCTCGGCCCCGCTGCGCGCGCGCGACGGCTCGGACCTGGGCCTGGCGCTGATGCTGGGCGACGTCACCGAGGTGACGGACCTGCGCAAGCTGGTGACCGGGCGCGACCGCTACGGCCGGCTGGTGGGGCGCGACCCGCGGATGCGCGAGCTGTACAGCCTGATCGCCGACGTGGCCGGCAGCGAGGCCACGGTGCTGGTGCGCGGCGAGAGCGGCACGGGCAAGGAGCTGGTGGCGCGCGCGCTGCACGACGCCAGCGGGCGCGCGCACGGGCCCTTCGTGCAGGTGAACTGCTCGGCGCTGAGCGAGCAGCTGCTGGAGAGCGAGCTGTTCGGCCACGTGCGCGGCGCGTACACGGGCGCCGTCGGGGACCGTCGCGGGCGCTTTGCCGAGGCGGCGGGCGGCACCATCTTCCTGGACGAGATCGGCGACGTCAGCCCGGTCGTGCAAGTGAAGCTGCTGCGTGTGCTGCAGGAGCGCGTCATCGAGCGCGTGGGCGACAACAAGCCGCAGCCGGTGGACGTGCGCATCATCTCGGCGACGAATCGCGACCTCGAGACGCTGCTGGCCACCGGGCGGCTGCGCGAGGACTTCTACTACCGCATCAAGGTCGTGTCGCTACGCGTGCCGCCGCTGCGCGAGCGGCGCGAGGACATCCCGTTGCTGGCGGCGCACATCCTCGAGCGCATCGCCCGGCGCGAGAACCTGTCCGAGTCGCCGGCCGTGTCCGAGGCGGCCCTGGCGGTGCTGATGGCGCACGACTGGCCCGGCAACGTGCGCGAGCTGGAGAACGCGCTGGAGCACGCGCTGGTGCTGGCGCGCGGGGCGCCGCTGGCGCCGCACCACCTGCCGCCCGAGCTGCGCGAAAGCGCGCGGACCGGGGCGGGGGGCGGCAAGCCGCCGGCGCACACCGAGCAGGAGCGCGAGCTGCTGGAGCGCGTGCTGCGCGAGACGGGTTGGCACCGCACGCGCGCGGCGCGTCGCCTGGGCATCGATCGCAGTACACTGTGGCGCAAGGTCAGGGAATACGGGCTGCGGCCCGACAACGCTTAGGAGTCACCATGGCCTGGACGGGCAGGAAGTTCGCGAAGGTGGGCTGCAGCGTGCTGGTGCTGGCGGTGATCGCGCTGGCGGGCACCGTCACGTGGTATTCGGGGCAGATGGCCGGCGATTTCCGCAAGGTGAAGGCGAGCGAGTCGGCGCTGTATCCCGCGGGGGCGGACGCGGCGGCGTACGCGCCGCCGGCCGATGGCGTGCCCGATCCCGCGCGCCTGGAGGCGTTCGCGGCGGTGCGCGAGTCGACGGCCGAGTGGCGCGCCAAGCTGGCCGCCGCCGAGGCGGAATTCGCCGGCAGCCACAGCCGCTGGTGGGGCCGCGCCGGCGAGGCGCACGCCCTGACGCAGGTCATGGCCGGGTTCTGGCTGGCGCGCAACGACGCGATGGGCAAGGCTGCGATGGAACCGGCCGAGTACACGTGGCTGTACGGCCTGGTCTACTTCGGCTGGCTGGGCCACGACCCGGCCGAGGGCCAGGAGGCGGTGGCGGTGAACGGTCGCGCGGGCGAGCGGCGCGAGGACAAGCGCTTCGCCGCCCTGCGTGCCCAGTGGCCGGGCGGCGTGAGCGAGGGCGCGGCGGCCGCGCTCGAGCCGCTGCGCGCGCGCCTGGAGGCCGGCTGGACCACCGAGACCAACCCCGTCGACCTGGTGTTCATCGGTGAGTTCGAGAAGGCCCAGGGCAAGTAGGGGCGGGGAGGCAGCGGTGCGCGTCAGTCGGCGCTGGTGCCTGCGTCGTCATCCTTCGCGGGCGCGGCATTCCCGCCGCCGGCCGGGCCCGCGCCGCCGCGCCGCCGGGTGACCGCCTGCCGCAGCAGGAACTCGATCTGCCCGTTGACGCTGCGCAGGTCCGCATCGGCCCAGCGCCGGATCTCCTCGTAGAGATCCGGGCTGAGCC
>CAINDZ010000596.1 GCA_903847545.1 uncultured bacterium
GATCACCTGGTAGTCTCCGAGCTGCGAGCTCATCAGCACGAGGCCGCGGTCGGCGCCGTGCTGGGCGACCAGCACCACCCGCACGTTCGGGTTCAGCAGCGCGTGGCACTTGGGGCAGTGGTAGCGGTACGGCATCGCGCGGCCTGTCGTCAGGAGCCCATCGACTCGATGACCAGCGCATTGCCCTGGCCGCCGCCGATGCACATGGTGACCAAACCGTAGCGCTGCTTCTTGCGGCGCAGCGCGTAGGCGCAGGTCAGGGTCAGGATGGCGCCCGTGGCGCCCAGCGGGTGGCCCAGCGCGATGGCGTTGCCCTGCGGGTTCACCTTCGCGGGATCGATGCCCAGGTCGGCGAAATCCTTGATGCAGGCCAGCGCCTGGGGGGCGAAGGCCTCGTTCAACTCGACGTGGTCGATGTCCGCGCCCTTGAGGCCGGCGCGCGCCAGGGCCTGGCGCGTGGCCGGCACCGGGCCCCAGCCCATGATGCGCGGGTCGCAGGCCGCGGTGCCGAAGGCGACGATGCGCGCGAGCGGCCTGCAGTCGTGCTTCCTCGCATCGCCCTCGCGGCCGATGACCAGGGCCGCCGCGCCGTCGACGACGGCGCTGGCGTTGGCCGCGGTGATGATGCCGCCCGGCTCGAACGCCGCGCGCAGGCGGGCCATCCGCGGCAGGCTGGCATCATCCATCACGTGGGTGTCGTGCCGCACGACCACGTCGGGCTCGCCGCCCTGGCCGGGCAGCGTCACCGGCGCGATCTCCTCGTCGAACCAGCCCGCGTCGCGCGCCGCCTTGGCGTTGGCGTGCGAGCGGTGCGCGAACACGTCGGCCTGCTCGCGGGTGATGCCGTAGCGGCGTCCCAGTTCCTCGGCCGTGTTGGCCATCGCCAGGCGCGCGCCCGGGTCGTACAGGCCCATCAGCAGCGAGTCGCCCAGCATCGTGCCCTTCGGCAGCTGCCGCGGGTCGACCGGGCCGTACTTCTGCGTGCTGCTGCCGACCTTGCGCCCGCGCAGGTTGTAGACGTTGAACGGGTACTGCATGGACTCGGCGCCGCCCACGACCAGGAAGGGGCGCCCTTCGTCGTGCCGCACGCCCGACAGGATGTGCTCCATGCCCACGGCCACCGACTCGATGCCGCTGCCGCAGATGCGGGCCACGGTCAGGGCGGGGACGTCGTCGCCGAGCCCGCCGCGCCAGGCCATGCCCTGCGCGCCGTAGATGCTGTCGCGATGGCTGTGCGAGGCCATGCCCATCACGACGTGCCCGACCAGCGCGGGGTCGATTTTCGTGGCGCCGAGCGTCGCCTTGATGGCCAGTCCGCCCAGCGCGGTGGTCGAGAAGCGCGAGAACAGGCCCGGCAGCTTGTTGTCGATCAGGATGTCGGCCCGCGGCGTGCGCCGGCCGCCGTCCAGGATGACGATGGCGTTGTCGGTGGTCATGTGGCTCTCCCGGTTCCTTGCGTCCGCGGACCCTATTCGTGCATGAACACGGCCGGCACCCGCGGCCCGTTCTGGATGAAGTTGCCCATCCCGATGTCGTAGTCGACGGTGCGCTTGCACTGCGCGAAGCCGTCGGCCTCGATGTCCAGCCCGCGATCGAGGTCGCAGGCCAGCCCCGCGCGGATGACGTCGGTCAGGATGCGGTCGATGGCCAGCGAGCGATGGCCGATGTCCGCGCGCGGCAGCACGGCCGGCACCGCCATGGCGGCGGGGTCCAGCCGCCTGATGGGGGCCTTGCCCGACAGGTGGCCTTGCAGCAGCGCGCGGGCCGCCGCCACCGGGTCGCCCGTCGGCTCGCCCGTGGCCCAGCCCCAGGCGCATGCCTCGGCCGCATTGATGGTGCGCGCGGTGCGCAGCAGGTCGCAGGCCCTCTCGAGCCCGACCAGGCGCGGCAGGCGCTGCGTGCCGCCGTAGC
>CAINDZ010000597.1 GCA_903847545.1 uncultured bacterium
GCCGCCGCCGCGCTGCACGAAGCCGACCGGCGCGCGCCGGCCGCAGGCGCGGCAGGCGGGCCGGGCGTTCCCGGCGACAACTGGCGGCACGCGGCCCGGCGCGCCATGACCGGCCACCGCTAGCCCGCACCTTCGACGCGACCCGAAAGGACGACGCCGTGCTGACCCGCAAGAACTACGTGGTGGACGTGGACGGACACCGGCACACCGCCGAGGTGGCCCGTGGCGGCAGCCGCACCGAGCTGCGCATCGACGGCGGCGAGGCCCGGGAAGCCGCGGCGCTGCCCGTCCTGGGCGGCCGCGCGGTGAGCGTGACCATCGGCGGGCGCCGCCGCCTGGTCCACCTGGCGCGCGCCGACGCCAAGGGCGGCCTGAAGGCCACCCTGGACGGGCGCCCGGTCGCCCTGTCGGTGATGGACGAGCTGCGCGCCCAGGCGCTGCAGGACCAGGGCCCGGGCGCCGGCAGCGGCACCCTCGCGGCCGACATCCCCGGCCTGGTCATCGACATCCGGGTCCAGGCGGGCCAGGCGGTCACGCAGGGCGAGCCCGTCATCGTGGTCGAGGCCATGAAGATGCAGAACGAGCTGGCGGCCGGCGTCAGCGGGATCGTGCAGAAGGTCGCCGTTGCGGTGGGCCAGTCGGTCAACCCGGGCGATGTCCTGGTGGTCATCGAGCCGGCCCCCGCCGACTGAATATGTAACCTGCACGGCGGGCGTGCGTCCTATCCCCCGCCATGACCCACGACACCTTCAACAACCTCCTTTCCAGCCACCGGGACCGGGTCTTCACCCAGGCCCTGTTCAACTTGCGCGACCGCCGCGATGCCGAGGACGTCACGCAGGAGGCCTTCCTGCGCCTGTGGCGGCAGGGCGGGCACCTGCCGGACGACCGCGTGGGACCCTGGCTGGCGCACGTGACCCGCAACCTGTGCATCGACCAGTGCCGGCGGCGGTCCGCCGCCCGGCGGCACCTAGGCGTGGCCGACCCCGAGGCCCTGGACGGGCTGCCCGTGCCCGCGGGCGGGCCGGACGACCCGTTCGCCGGGCTGGAGCTGGACGACCGCCAGCGGCGCCTTCTGGACGCCCTGCAGACCCTTCCGGACGAGACCCGGACCGTCATGCTGATGCACTACGGCGAGGGCGCGAAGCTGGCCGACATCGCCGAGGGGCTGGGCAAGTCGCTGTCGGCGGTCAAGGTGCAGGTACACAGGGCCCGGCTGCGGCTGCGGCTGGTGCTCGGGGGCGTCGAGGACGCCCCGGGACAGAGAGGAATGGCATGAAGTACGACTGCGAAGCCTGCGGCCCCGAGTTGGGCGCCTACCTGCTGGGCGACCTCGACGACGAGGCCCGGGCCGGTATTGCCGCCCACCTGGACGGCTGCGCGGCCTGCCGCGCCGAGCTGGCGCGCGATCGCGCCCTGCGGGACGCGCTGGGCGGGTTGCCCGTCGCGGCGTGCCCTGCCGACGTCAGCGACCGGATCCTGGCCGCCGTGGCGGACGAGCAGGCCGCCGGCCGGCGCCGTGACCGGCGTCGCGCGGGCTACGGGATGGCCGCCGGCCTGCTGGCCGCCACCGTGGCGGGCCTGCTGCTGCTACGCCCGGGCGGGCCGCTGCGCGGGCCGGCCGCGGGCGACTACAGTCCCGAGCAGGTCGCCGCCGCGCGCCGCGAGATGATCGAGACCCTCACCCTGACCGCCCGCGTCCTGGACCGGACCGGGCGCCACACGATTGTCGACGTGTTCAGCGACCAACTGCCCTCCGCGGTGGAGGGTTCCCTGCGGCCGCTGGACGATCCCACCCGAGGAGGCTGACCATGAACCCGCGTTCGCTCACGACCCGCCTGTCCCTGGCCCTGTTGCTGGCCGTCGCCCTGGCCCTGCCCGCGCTGGCGGTGCCGCCCGCACCCGAGAGCCTGCGCTCGCTGCCCGGGTACATGGACCTGGACTGGGTGCACATTCCCGACGGCGCCGCCGAGATCCAGGACGTGGTGCTGGACCCCGTGCTGGCCGGCCTGGCCGCCAAGGGCGTCGCCGAGGACGACGAGGCGATGGCCAAGGCCCTGTCCATGGTCAAGTCGGTCCGCGTGAAGGCGTTCGAGCTGGCCGAGGGCCAGGACGCCTCCATCGTCACCAACGACGTCAAGCAGCTGCAGGAGCGGCTGGACAAGGGCGGCTGGTCGCAGTTGATCAAGTCGGTCAGCGGCGACGAGACCGTGATCGTCAGCACGCTCTACGGCAAGTCGGGCGACATGGTGGGCCTGGTCGTGCTGAACTACGAGAAGGGCAAGAGCGCCACGTTCGTCAACGTGGTCGGCAACCTCGACCTGGCGACGCTGATGAAGCTGGCCGGCGAGATGCACGGCGAGCAGCTGAAGGGCATGATGTCGCAGGTGCACGGCGACGGCGCCGGCGATGCGACGGCGCCGAAGGCCGAGCGCACCGAGTAGCCGGGGATTTCCGGGGGATGGGAACGGCGCGCCGCCCTTGCGGGCGGCGCGCCGTCGTTTCATCTGCCGCGCGCGGCGATCAGGCGAGGTTCTCGGGGTTCAGGCCCTCGAGCTCGGGCACCACGAAGCGCCCGTCCTTGCGGACCAGCCGGTCGTCGAAGCGGATCTCGCCCCCGCCCCACTCGGGCGACTGCATCATCACAATATCCCAATGCAGCGCCGACTTGTTGCCGTTGTCCGCCTTGGCGTAGGCGTTGCCGGGCGTCAGGTGGAAGCTGCCGCTGATCTTCTCGTCGAAGAGCGTGTCGAGCATCGGCCGCGTGATGTGCGGGTTGACGCCGAGCGCGAACTCGCCGAAGTAGCGCGCGCCCTCGTCGAGGTCGAGCGCCTGCTGCAGCTTGGACTGGTCGCCGTCGCAGGTGGCCTCGACGATGCGGCCGTCCTTCACCACGAAGCGGATGTTGGACAGCACCACGCCGCCCTGCCGCGTCTTCGTGTTGTAGGTGATGACGCCGTTCATCGAGTCGCGCACCGGCGCCGTGTAGACCTCGCCGTCGGGAATGTTGCGTCCGCCGTCGCACTTGACCGCGGGCAGGCCCTTGATGGAAAAGCTGATGTCGGTGCCCGGTCCGGTGATGTGCACGCGGTCGGTGGCCTCGAGCAGCGCGTGCAACGGGTCCATCGCGCGGCTCATGCGGGCGTAGTCGAGCGTGCAGACCTTGTAGTAGAAGTCGGCGAAGTCCTCGGTGGACCGCTCGGCCGCCTGCGCCATCGACGGGTTGGGATAGCGCAGCACGCACCACTTCTTGTTCAGGCGCACCGGGATGTGCACCTGGCCCCAGTAGGCCTGGTCGTGCCAGGTCTGGCGCTGCGTGTCGACGTCGGCCAGGTCGAACGGGTTGCTGCTGCCGCGCACGCCGATGTAGGCGTCGACGGCCTCCATCATCGGCCGGTGGAAGGCGCCCCAGGCCTTGAACTGGTCCTCGCCGGCATTGGCGATGAACCCGCGGCTGAGCGTCTCTTCGTTGTAGTACCAGAACGGCACGCCGCCGTGCAGCGTGGCCACGCGCACCAGCTCGCGGCCCAGCTCGAGGGCCTCGAGGCCCTTGATCTCGATGTAGATCTTCTCGCCCGGCTGCAGCTTGACGGAGTACGTGATGAGCTGCTCGGCCAGTTTCGTGTTGCGCGGGTCCATGCTATCCTCCCGGGGTTGGTGGCGGCATGATAGCCGAGCCGGGGCCGTTGCCCCAGCACAATCGGGAAGCTCCCCGGCGGCCGGACCGGCGTCGGGAACAGGAAGGGCGGCCGGATGTCGTTCGATGCTGCAAGCGCGCTTTCGGGACTGCCGGCCGGGACGGCGGGGCATGTCGACCATGTCGGGGTGGCCGTGGCCGACCTCGACCAGGGCCTGGCCCTGTACCGCGACCTGCTGGGGCTGGAACTGGAGCGGATCGAGGAGGTCCCCCAGGAGAACGTCCGCGTGGCGTTCCTGAAGCTGGACCGCGCCGGCGGGCCGGGGCACCTGGAGCTGCTGGCGCCCCTGTCGGACCAGGGCGCCATCGCCGCCTTCATCGCCAAGCGCGGGCCGGGCCTGCACCACGTGGCGGTGGCGGCGGTCGACGTCGCCGCCGTGCTCGACCGCTGCCGCGAGGCCGGGATGCAGCTGCTGGACCAGGTCCCGCGGCCGGGCGCCGGCGGCAAGCTGGTCGCGTTCGTGCACCCGCGGTCGGCCGGCGGCGTGCTGCTGGAGGTCTGCGGTCCCGCGCCCGGCGCGGACGGCTGCTAGCGCGCCTTGAAGACGCCCACGTCGCGCCACGACACCTTGCCGGTGACGGGCGTGACGTCGTGCGCGCCCGAGGGATTCACCCAGCCGGGCACGTACCCCGCCCCGAACAGGAAGTCGAGCTGGTTGGCCGCGTCGGCCCCGGCGTACAGCGCCTGGGTGCCGGCC
>CAINDZ010000598.1 GCA_903847545.1 uncultured bacterium
CCGGCGACTGCAAGAGCGGCGGCTGCTGCGGCTGCGGTTGACCTTCCGCCCGGGGCCGGGTAACCGCCCCGAACGACCGTTCCGAGGCCCGGAGCGCCCCTGCGCCCCGGGCCTCGATCTACAGGAGTGCCGCCGCGAGCCGATAACCAGAGGTGGCGCGGCGGGCGTTCGTCGGCCATTTTTAGGGAGAACTCCCGGCGGGGGACACGGACCCCGCCTGAACGCGATGATCGCCCGGCGGGCACATCGCCTCCGAAAGGACACCCGACGTGAGCGATCTCGAACTCATCAACGTCTCGGCCAGCGCGACCGACGCCTTCGGCGCGTTCGACTGGTCGGCCCACGCCGGCAAGGGCGTGCGGCTGTTCGTGCAGGGATTTGGCTGAGGCGGCCCCAGTATCGGCATGGCTCTGGATGAGCTTGCAGGTGACGACGCGGTCGTCGAGACGAACGGCATCAAGTTCATGATGGACGCCCAGACGCGCGAGATCGTGCAGCAGAGCGGCGGCCTGAACATCGACTTCATCGACGAGAACCACCGGCGCGGCTACATGCTGAAGCTGGGCAAGCCCGGCGCCGACTGCTCGAGCGGCGGCTGCAGCGGCTGCGGTTGAGTCGAGACGTATAGATGCCCGATCGAGGGGCGCCGGGGTTCCGGCGCCCCTTTTTTCGGCCCCCACCCCCTTGACCGACCGTAGGGCGCTATGGGTCAAGACCTTGGATTGTTACATGTATGGGGATGTTTTTTGTTGTAATTCAATTTCGCCCGGTCCTATAATGACCGTGATGTCGCAAGTATGCGGGGCAGGGCAGGGACACCCTCGGGTGCCCTTGTTTTTGTCCCCGTGCGGCACGGCTCGGCTTCACCATGTATGCCAACGAGGGAGAGTCTCCATGAAGAAATTCGCTATCGTGTCCCGCCTGGTCCTCGGCGCCGTGGCCATCGCCCTGGTCGCCGGTCCCGCGGCCGCCGACGAGTCGACCGAGCCCGTGCTCGGCCTGCAGGACGAGGTCAGCCTTGGCATCGGCACGCACCATGGCCCCAACTCGGCGCTGGCCACGTCGATCGCCTACGACTCGACGAACCAGGCCGTCAGCGCCGGCTCGTCGACCACGGACCTGGCCGCCGTCTACGGCGACGAGCTCGTCCTGGCCGCCGGTTTCGGCGAGAACGTCAGCACGATGAAGTTCGCGGTGTTCTGCTCGGCCTCGTCCGCGGCGAACATGACCTCGGCCACCGAGACCATCCGCTTCTACGACCTGACCAACGCGGGCGCCTTCGTCGGCGGCTTCTCGACCACGCTGCCGTCGCTGGCCAAGGGCTACTACTCCATCTACACCACCACGGGCATCGACGCGTCGGTGCCGATCGTCATTCCCTCGGCCGACATCCTGGTCACGCAGCAGCTCAGCGCGGTGGTCGGCGCCACGCGCCTGGGCACCGTGCTCAGCTATGCCAACGCCCCCGCGGTCGGCTCGACCAACGCCGGCTTCTACCAGAGCACGACGACCGTCACGGCCGGCTGGTACCTGATCACGGGCCAGACGTACAGCAACCTGCAGTACGAGCTCGAGACCGCGCAGGCCGTGGTCCCGACCGAGTCGCAGACCTGGGGCTCGCTGAAGGCCGAGTACCGGTAGCCTGCCGCTCCCGCAGCGCGCCTTGGCGCACGCACGGCCGGCTCCCCGCGCAGGGGGCCGGCCGTTGCGCACCCGGCGCCGGGCCGCTAGTGTCCCGGCGAACGACCATTCCCGGGAGGCCGGTTCATGATGAGGTTCCCGATGCTGCCCTGGACACGCGCGACCGTCCTTGCCTGCGCGCTGGCGGCCGGCGCGACCGCTGCCCCGGACGCGGGCGCCGCGGCCGGCTACGCCCTGCCCGACACGGTGCTCGCGCGGCTGCACGACGGCGCGCGCGTCGAGCAGGTCACCGTGGCGGACGTCCGGGCGTCGGCTGTCCGTCGCCGCCTCGATCCCGCGGAGCTCGACGCGGCCCAGGTGCGCGAGCTGCTGGGCACGCAGCTCGACCGCTGCGCCCTGCGCCTGGCCACTGCCGCCGAGCGCCCAGCGTGGTCGCCCGGGGACAGCCTCGAATACCGCGCGTTCGCGGCGCAGGTCATGTTCGAGGCCGCGCTCGACTCGGCGTTCGCCGTCGAGCGCACGCGGCGCGCGGCCCTGGGCGACACCATCACCCATCCGGGCCTCCTCGGGCCCTCCATGCGCGACGCCGAGCTGGCGCGCCGCGCCCCGGCTTGGGACGACGCGCTCGTCGACCGGCTGGCGACCGCGTTCGCCGCGCTGCCCGCCCCCGCCATCGACGACGGCCTGGTGCAGCGCGCCCGCAAGCTGGCGACGTTTCCCGCCGTGGCGGCCGCCGACACCGACCGCGTCATTGCCACCCACGGCGGGCTTCCCTTCACGGTGCGCGACCTGCTGGGCGAGTGGCGGGCCATGCGCGTGCTGGACCGCCCGCACCTGGAAGACGCGCGCCAGGTGAGGGAGCTGGTCGGCACCGCGCTCTACCAACGGCAGCTGCGTGCGCAGGCCCGCCCCGCCACGGCGCCGGCGCGTGACGTCGATGCCCGGCGCCTGCGCGACAAGGCCGAGGGTTTCGCGGCCAAGGCCTGGGCGGTGCGCCACGTCTTCTCGCAGGTGCCGCGCGACTCGATGACGCTGCGTCGCCTCTACGACGCCGACCCCGCGCGATGGGACGTGCCGGCCCGCGCCGAAATCGTGCGCCGCCACCTGGCCACGCGCCCCGGGGCCGAGGCCCTCGCCGCCCGCCTGCACGCGCGCGCCGCGGCCGACAGCCTGGCGGCCTTCGACCGCGCCCAGCCCGAGCGCGTGCCGGACCTGGTCGACGCGCGCGCCGACGGCGCGCTGCTGGAACGGTGCCTGGCCGCGGGCCCCCTCGGCGTCGTCGGGCCCGATGCGCTGGACGGCGGCGCCTGGCGCGTCGTGCTGGTGCTGGAGGCGAGCGGGCGCCGTTCGCAGTCGTTCGACGC
>CAINDZ010000599.1 GCA_903847545.1 uncultured bacterium
GCAGCAGGTGACTGCCGCGAAGGCCGGCCTGGGCCTCGCCCCAGCCATCCGGGTGTACGGTGTGCGCCGACATGTCGATCCGCTGGGCCCTCCACCGGCCTTCCGGGGCCGGTCCCGTTGAAAATGTGCGATCCATGATGATAGCCTGCCGAAGGGTTCCCGGACAAGTGCTTACCGCGCCCCGCACCGGGAGTGGACAGCGCCTGCGCCGGGAGATAATGTGGCGGCCATGAAGATCGCATTCATCGGCACCCACGGCGTGGGCAAGACAACGCTCTGCTTCGAGTTGGCGGCGGCCCTCAAGCGGCTCGACCTCAGCGTCGACCTCGTCAAGGAGGTCGCGCGCGCCTGCCCGCTGCCCATCAACCGCGACACCACCGATGCCGCCCAGAACTGGATCCTGCACTCGCAGGTCGCCCGCGAGATCGAGCTGGCCGACGCCTACGACATGATCGTCTGCGACCGCGCCGTGGTGGACAACTACGCGTACATGGTGCAGGCTGCGGGCCGCCGTCCCGAGCTCGAGCCGTTCATCCGCCACTGGCTGGGCACGTACGGCCTGCTGGTGAAGGTGCCGGTCGTCGCGCCGCCGACCTTCGACGGCACACGCGACGTCTCGGTCGACTTCCAATTGGCCATCGACCGCACCCTCGACCAGCTCCTGGGCGAATTCGGGACCCCCGTGTTCACGCTCCCCCGGGAGGGACGGGACGGCTGGGTCGGCCTGGTCCTGGGCGCCCTGGACCTGCCCCAGCAGCCCCCCCAGCTGGGGCTTTTCGGTTGATCCGGGACCTTTTCAGCCTATCTTTGACGTTATCACCCCGACCGATCCTGCCGCCGGAACCTTCCGAACGGAACGGGATTTGCGAGAAATCGTCGTCCGTCGCCCGGAACTCCGTTCCCTGGCCGGCGAGATGGGCGCCGCCGCGGCTCTTGGCACGTGCCGACGACGACCCCGGGCTCAGTCTCCTGGAGAGCAACACCTTGTCAGACAGCATCTTGCGGGTGATGACCTTCAATCTCCTGACCGCCACCAAGAAGCGCCGCAGCCATCCCTGGCGCCTGCGCAAGCGGAACATCGCGCGCATCTTCGAGCGCATGCAGCCCGATGTGGTGGGCACGCAGGAGGCAAATTACAAGCAGCTGCGCGAGCTGGCGGAGCTGCTTCCGGACTACGATTTCGTGGGCGAGGGCAACCTGGGCCCCGGGCATGCCGACGACGAGGGCAACTGGTACTGCGCCATCTTCTACCGGCGCGACCGGGTGCGGCCCGCCGCCGGCGAGCGCCCCGGCGACGTGATGTGGCTGTCGCCGACGCCCGAGGTGCCGGCCTCGCAGTACCACCTCGGCACGCGCCCGCGGCTGGTGACGTGGCACACCTTCGAGATGGTGGACTCCGGGCGCCAGTTCGTCTTCGGCACGACGCACCTCGAGGCGGTCAACCACTGGCACCGCCGTCGCAGCGCGCGGCAGCTGCGCGACTACGTGAACCGCAAGGTGCAGGAGATGGGGCCGCACGTGCCGGTGTTCCTGACCGGCGACTTCAATGCCGGCGCCGGCTCGCGCGAGATCCGCGCGATGGTGGCCGAGAACGAGGCCGACGCCTCGTTCTACGATGCGTGGGCCGAGTCGCAGTCGGGCACGGACGCCGGGCGCGCGAAGGCCGGCACGTTCCGCGGGCTCGGGCTGCGCGACCGCGTGGGGCATCGCCTGCTGGGGCCGCGTCGCATCGACTACGTGTTCTTCAGGCCGCGCCTGACCATCCGCACGATCAATCGTGTCGACTACGACGACATGGAGCATCGCGAGGCGGCGCTGCCGTCGGACCACTATCCCGTGCTGGCCGAGTTCGCGCTGGCCGGCTGACCTGCGAGGGCGCATGGACGAGACGGCTGCCCGGCGCGACCAGATCCTCCGCCTGATTCCCGGGCCCGTCACCATCGTCGGCATCGCCAACGGCGGCGTGGTCGGCGGGCTCACGGCCTCGTGGGTCACCCGCGTCTCGCAGGAACCGCCGATGCTGCTGGCAGCCATCGGCCGCCAGCGCCGCACCTGGGAGCTCCTCCAGGGCGCCACCCACTTCACCGTGACGCTGCTGGGCGAGGGTCAGGTTGCCGAGGCGCGCCTGTTCGGCCTGAAGTCGCGGCGCGACATCGACAAGTGGGCGCAGGTCCCGCACGAGCTGGTGGGGCCGGGGCAGCCCGTGCTGCGCGACTGCGCGGCCTGGGCCCTGTGTTCGATCGCGGGTTGCCTGCCGGCCGGGGACCACGATTGCCTGCTGGGCCACGTCGTGGAACTGGGCCGCGGGCCGCTCGAGGTCCCGCTGCCCCTGCGGGGCGCCGATTACGCACCCTGAACCCGGCGGGCCGCGGTGCCGCTTGCGGCAGCCGGGGCCTGTGGTAACATGATCCCTACGGGTCGTCGCGGCCGTCCGGCCCCGGCGCCCAACCCAGCCGATCCCGAAGGAGGCCGTGCATGGATACCGCCCGGACGTGGAACGCCGACGATTTCCTTCCCGAAGCCATCCGCAACCTGCCCCTGGTCGAGCTGCCGGTGTCCGGCGCGCGGGGCTATTGCCTGCAGGACGACCAGAAGCAGGTCGTCTTCTTCGCGTTCGACGAGGGCGTCAGCTTCCCCGACCACTCGCACTGCGAACAGCGCGGCCTCGTCGTCACCGGCGAGATGACGATCGAGATCGGCGGCGAGACCAACCTGTACCAGGCGGGCGACCAGTACGTGGTGCCCGACGGCGTCACCCACCGCGCCAGCTTCAGCAAGCCGACCGTGGTCATCGACATGTCCGACGCGCCGAACCGCTACAGCGTCTACCGCTAGGCGGGACGGGACCGGTCAAGCGAAGAAGGCGGCCCCGCCACGGCGGGGCCGCCTTCCGTTTGCCGTCGAAGGCGTGCGACTAGGCGGGGCCCAGCGTGACGGCGACGTGGCGATCGGCGTGCAGGTAGCGCGCCGCGGCGTCGCGGATCGCCGTCGCCGGGCAGCCGGCGATGCGGTCCACCAGGTGCGCCATGTCGTCGGCGTCGCGCCCGTACATCACGTCGCGCTGGGCGCGCGTCGCGCGCGCGTTGTTCGACTGCCCGGCGATGAGCAGCCCGCCCGCCAGCTCGGTGCGCGCGCGATCCAGCTCGACAGCGCCGACCAGGTCGCCGGCCAGTCCCGTCAGCTCGGAGCGCAAGGCGTCGCGCGCCTGGTCGGCTGTCGCCGGCGCCGTCAGCACGTAGCCCACGAGCAGGCCCTGGCCGAAGCCCGACGTGCCGACGAAGCCCGCGTTGTAGCACAGCGACCGCCGGTTGCGCAGGTTCTCGAAGAGCCGGCCGCTCTGCCCGTTGAGCACCTGCCGCAACAGCATCAGCGGCACCCGGTCGTCGTCGTCCCCGAACGGTCCCGGCCACCCCAGCAGGACCACGGCCTGGTTCTGCGCGCGCACCAGGCGCTCGCTCTCGACGCCGGCCAGCGCGCGCGCTCCCGGCAGGTCGGCCGGCAGGTCGCCGGCGGGCGGCAGCCTGCGCGCGAGCTCCGACGCCACCTGCCGCAGCCGCGCCGGGTCGAGGTCGCCCGAGGCAACCACCTGCAGGCGCCCGGCGGTCCAGGCGGCCGCGTGCCGCGCCACGACCTGGCCGCGGTCGATGGCGGCCAGGCTCTCGGCCGTCCCCGGCAGCGGCCGGCCGTAGGGATGGTCCCCGTACACCATCGTGCGCAGGCGCAGCATCGCCGACTGCAGCGGGTTGTCGGCGATGGACGCCAGCTGCTCGCGGGCCAGGCGCTTCTCCTGTTCCAGTTCGGCCTCGGCGAACGTGGGCGCGGTGATCGCCTCGACCAGTCGCTCGAGCGCCGGCTCGATGCGGTCGGCCAGCGCCGTCAGGTACAGCCCGCCGAAGTCGCGGTCGACGACGGCCGACAGCGAGGCGCCGTCGTCCTCGAGCAGCTGGTGGAACCGCGCGGCCGCGTGTCCCGCCGCCCCGCGCAGGATGGCCTGGTGCGCCAGGGCCGCCAGGCCGGCGTCGACCGCCGACTCTCCCGCCGCGCCGCCGCGCACCGCGACCGCCACCGCGGCCACGGGCACGGCGCGGTCGACGCGGACGTGCAGCGAACTGCCGTCCGGCAGCGTCTCGGCGACGAACCGCGGGGGGCCGCCATTGTTGGCGCCGCGGCGGCGGGGCGCCGGCGCCGGCACGGGCCGTGGCGCCGGCGGCGCCGCCTCGTCCCAGGCGGGCAACACGCCGGCCAGCAGGTCGTCCAGTTCCGTCGCCGTCCCCGGCAGGCCGGTCGCCTGCCCGGCGGCGGCCTGGGGCACGTAGAGGACGCAGGCCAGGTTGCCCAGGCGGAAGACCTCGCGTGCGTAGCCGAGCACGTCCTGGTTCGTGACGGCGGCCACGCGCGCCGGAAACGCGAAGGCGCCGGCCAGGTCGCCGAACAGCGCGTGGTGTCCCAGCGAGGCGGCCTGGCCCTGCACGGTCTCGAGGCCGAACAGGTGGCCGCGCGTCGTGCGGCGCGCGGCGCGCTCGAGCTCGTCGGGCGTGCAGCCGTCCCGGCCCAGGTCGCCCAGGATGCGCGCGCATTCGCGCACGGCGGCCGCGAGGCGGTCGGGCGAGGTCTCGAGGTCGACCAGCACCACGCCCTCGCGCGGCCCGGTTTCGGTCATCACGGCGTAGTCGTCGACCAGCTTCAGCTCCTCTTGCAGGCGGCGGAACAGGCGGCAGCTGCGGCCGTCGCTGAGCGCGCGCTTGACCACGCCGAGCACCGGCTCGAAGCCCGACGACTCGCCCGGCGCCGTGAAGACGAGCTTCGCGTAGGCCTTCTGCAGGTCGCCCGATTCCACGCGCAGCCTGGGCTCGTGCCGTCGCGGTTCGCGGGCCGGCGCCTCGACGATGAGGTCCCCGGCGTCGGCCGCCGTCCCGTGAGGTTCCGGCGACGTGCCCGCCTGCCCGAAGGCTTCCGCGAGCAACGCGAAGGTCGTCTGCGGGTCCACGTCGCCGACCACGGTCGCGACCATGTTGCCCGGGTGGTACGCCGAGCGCCAGAACCGCAGGATGCGCTCGCGCGGGCACTGCAGCAGGTTCTCGTCGCGGCCGCCGATCGGGTGGCGGTAGGGGCTGTGGTCGAAGGACAGCTCGAGGCCCCAGCGCCAGGTGACGCCGAACCCGAAGGGGATGTCGTCGTACATGTGGTTCTCGTGCACCAGGACCTGCCGCTCGGCGTCGAGCGACGCGGGGTCGAAGGCCGAGTGCAGCAGGGCATCGCCCAGGATGTCGATGGCCACGGGCAGGGACGCGGCCGGCGCCGTGATGTGGTAGTTGGTCGTCTCGTAACCCGTGCCGGCGTTCGTGGCGCCGCCGGCCGCGGCGACCTCGAGGGCGAAGTCACCCTCGCCGCGACGCGCCGTGCCCTTGAAGAGCATGTGCTCGATGCCGTGCGACCAGCCGCGCAGGGCCTCGGGCTCGCGGTTCGAGCCCACGCCGACCCAGATGTTGCACACGGCGACCGGCGTGCGGGTGTCGCGGCGGATGACCACGCGCAGGCCATTGGCCAGGCGCCCGGTGTGGAGGTCCTCGGCCAGGGGGTGGGGCTGCAGGCCGGCGGCGGGAAAGTCGGGCTGGCTCATCGTGTCCTTTCGGGGCTGTCCGTGGCGCGCACCGTACGACGCGCCTCATTATCGGCCGGGCCGCCGGGAAGTCCACCCGTGATCGGGGCACATCGCTCTGGCGGTTGGCGACGGCCGCTGCGAGGTTGACGGTTCGCCGCCCGGTCCCGACAATCCGCGGGTTCGCGGTACGCAGCGCCTGGCCGGTCCCCCGGGGGCAAGGAACGGAAACAGATGGCAGACGACGATCGCAGCTCCTACTACGGCCATCCGCGGCGCGAGATGGCGCCGTTCGTGCCGGCCGATGCCGCCCGCGTGCTGGACGTCGGCTGCGGCGCGGGGGCCTTCGCCGCCACGCTGCGCGCCGCGCGCGCAGGCCGCACGCTCGAGATCTGGGGCGTCGAGTTGTCTGCCGAGGCCGCGGCCCGCGCCGGCTCCGTCTGCGACCGCGTGCTGGTCGGCGATGCCGTCGCGCGGGTCGGCGAGCTGCCCGACGCGCACTTCGACTGCGTGGTGATGAACGACGTGCTCGAACACCTGGCCGAGCCGCGCCTCCTGCTGCGCGAGGCGCGCCGCGTGCTGCGGCCGGGCGGTGCCCTGGTGGCCTCGCTGCCGAACGTCCGCTATTTCTTCAACGTCGTGGACCTGGTCGTCCATGGGCGCTGGGACTACGTCGACGAGGGCATCCTGGACCGCACGCACCTGCGCTTCTTCACGCGCGGCAGCCTCGGCGCCATGCTGCGCGAGGAGGGCTTCGCCGTGGACAGGATGCAGGGGATAAACCCGACCGGGTCGCTGAAGTTCGCGCTGGTGAACACCCTGACCCTTGGCCGGTGGTCGGACATGCGCTGGCTGCAGTTCGCGGTGGTGGCGCGGCCGCGGGGGGACGCATGAGCGGCATCGAACGGGACGGGGGCCACGCCGTGGCGGCCCCGCCGACCATCATCACGATCGACGTCGAGGAGTGGTTCCACGGCCACAACTACCTGGCCCACGTGCCGCCGTCGACGTGGGACGCCCAGGACCTGCGCGTGGAGAAGGGCACCGCGCGCTGCCTCGACCTGCTGGACCGGCACGGCGTGAAGGCCACGTTCTTCGTCCTGGGCTGGACGGCCGAGCGCTTCCCCGACCTGGTGCGCGAGATTACGCGTCGCGGCCACGAGGTGGGCTGCCACAGCTACGCCCACCCCGAGGTGTTCCACCTGACGGCCGATGCGTTCCGCGCCGACGGCGAGCGCGCCCTCGCGGCGCTGGCCCGCGCCGGCGTCGAGCGCCCCGAGGGCTACCGCGCGCCCAGCTTCAGCATCACGCCGCCGGTGCACCACTACCTGTCGGTGCTGCAGGACCTCGGCTTCCGGTACGACTGCTCGCTGTTCCCGGTGCGGCACCCCCGGTACGGGCAGCCGCGCTCGCCGCGCACGCCGTTCCGGCTGGGCCCCGGCCGGGACGACCTGGTGGTCATCCCGATGCCCACCTGGCGCAGCTTCGGCGTCAACGTGCCGTTCTCCGGCGGCGGCTACCTGCGCCTGCTGCCGTGGCCGGCCTTCGCGTTCCTGCGCGACCAGGCGCGGCGGCAGGGCGTGCCCGCGATCGTCTACCTGCACCCGTGGGAGATGGACGACTTCCGCCCGGAGGCGAAGCTGGCGCCGTGGCAGCGCCTGCGCAGCCAGGGGCGCCAGGACACGATGCCCGTCAAGCTGGAGCGCATCCTCGGGCAGGGACGATTCGCCACGCTGGCCGAGCACGCCGGGAACCTGCGCGCGCGGCCGGACCTGCCCGTGCGCCGGCCGGTCGCGGGGCGCGGGCTGGCCTGAGCGCGGTCCGGACCGGGAACAAGAGAGAGGCGGGCCTGCGCCACAGGCCCGCCTTCCTCATGTGCTCCGTCACCCGTCTGTCTTGCCGGTGCGGCAACCGTGCGTCGTTCGCCGTGGCGCCCGGTTGCCTGCCGTGTCGTCCCTTGAGTGCCGCCCGTCGTTCCGTGTGCGCTCGCCGTGTCGTCGGAGGAGGTGCCCGCAGATGGGGGGTCGCGGTTGGTTCAATCTCCGATTCGTTGTAGGATACGCGCCGCGGGGGCCCCGGGTTCCCGCCACGAGGAGTTTTTTCCGGAGGGATCCGACCGTGTCGATGCTGCGCCAGGACCCGCTGACCGGCCGCTGGGTGATCATCGCCACCGGCCGCGGAGGGCGTCCCAACGAGTACCCGCTGCTGCAGCGCGCAGGCGCGGCCGAGGGCCGCTGTCCGTTCTGCCCGGGCCACGAGGCCGACACCACGTCCGAGGTGCTCGCGCTGGGCCGGCCCGACGGGGCCGCCCCGGACAGCCCGGGGTGGCGCCTGCGGGCGTTTCCGAACATGTACCCGGCGGTGACAGCCTCCGGGGCGGTTCCGGCGGCCGTGGCCGCGGATGACGAGCTCCTGCCCGGCTGCGACGGCGCCGGCCGCCACGAGGTCGTCGTCTATTCCCCCGACCACGGCGCCAGCCTGGCCACCCTGGCTGCGCCCGACCTGGTCGCGCTGCAGGACGTCGTGCGCCGGCGCGTCGCGTCGTTCGCGACCGAGCCAGGCGTGCGCTTCATCGCGCCGTTCTGCAATCACGGGCCCGAGGCGGGGGCCACGCTCACGCACCCGCACCTGCAGGTCATCGGCGCGCCGCGCATCCCGTTGCTGACCGTCGAGAAGGC
>CAINDZ010000600.1 GCA_903847545.1 uncultured bacterium
CTGGATGATGGTCACGCTGCAGTTGGCGATGCTCATCTGCAGCCACGCGTGCGGGTCGACCTCCAGCACCCGGCAGACCATCCAGCGGATGACGTTGCCGTGGCAGACGACGATGTCGTGTTCGTCATGGCCCGCGGTGGCGGGAACCAGCAAGCGCGCGGCCGCCGCCTGCAACTGGGCGTCGCACGCCTCCGCCTCGCCCGGCTTCAGCCCGTCCATGATGTCCTGGCGGCGCGTCGTGGGCGTGCACTCGTGAATGTCGTCGTTGCGGACCGGCTGCAGGTCGGGGAACGACAGCGCGATGATGTCGGCCGTCTGGCGCGCGCGCGTCATCGGGCTGCTCTGCAGCGACGAGAACGTGATCGGCATCGTCTTCAGCCGCGCCGCCACCAGGGCGGCCTGCTCGCGACCCAGCGCATCCAGTTCGCAGCCCACGTACTCGTCGCAGTCCTTGTCGTGCACGTACTCGCCGTGGCGGATCAGGTACAGCGTGCGGATGGGCCGGGTGTCGGTCGGCAGCACCGCGCGGGCCGCGCCGGCGACGGCGCACACGACCAGGATCACGGCCAGCCGCAGCATCAACGCGCGTCGGTTCATGACGTCTCTCCCGGGGGCGGAAGGCGCAGCTTGAAGCCGCGGCGGTCGTGGAAGTCGGGCCGGGCCGCAGCGTGGGCCAGCGCCCAGTAGGTGAGCTTGCCGTCTTCGGCCTCGACCACGGCGCTGAGCCCGACCTCGAGCAGGGCCCGGTCCAGGCCGAGCGGCCCGAGCGGCAGGTCGGCCTCGACCACCAGCAGGCCGTCGCCTCGCGTCACCCGCGGCGCAGCGTCGCCAATTGCCGGCTCGGGGCGCCCGTTGCGGCGGTGGCCGTCGAAGCGGTACAGGTTCCAGTCGCCCGACGGCGACAGGTTCCACTCGACGTAACCCGGGTCGCGGTCGGCGGCGACGAATGCCTCGAGGCAGGTGTGCCGCCACAGGCCGTCGCAGCGCGCGGGGATGTCCGCGGCCGGATCCGGCAGCCTGACGCCGCGGCCGGCGACCGAGTAGCGGCAGCGCAGCAGGCCGTCGTCGCGCCGCACGGCCACCGTCACGACGAGGTCAATGTCGACCTCTGACGTCGCGAATAACTGGAGCTGGATTTCCTGCGTGTCCATGCCGCAGACACTACCGCTCCCCGCGCCGTTGGGCTATGGTTTTCCCGCCGCGGCGGACGGAAGCCCCGCGGGCCAACCCCCACGCCCCTGAACGGAGACCGATCCATGCGCCACCTTCCGCGACTGCTCGCGGCCTGCGCCCTGTTGCTGGCCGCCGCCACCGCCCTGGCCGACGAGGGCATGTGGACCTTCGACAACCCGCCCACCGCGCAACTGCAGCAGTACGGCTTCACGGTGACGCCGGCGTGGCTGGACCACCTGCGCCTGTCGGCGCTGCGGCTGGGCGGCGGCTCGGGCTCGTTCGTCAGTCCCGACGGCCTGGTGCTGACCAACGCGCACGTGGCGCGCGGGCAGCAGCAGAAGCTGTCGTCGCCCGAGCGCGACCTGGTGGCCAACGGCTACGTCGCCGCCTCGCGCGCGGACGAACTGAAGTGCCCGGACATGGAAGTGGTCGGCCTGGACTCCTACGAGAACGTCACCGCGCGCGTCATCAACGCCGCGCCGAAGGACGCCGACGAGGCGACCGCCCTGGCCGCGCGCCGCGCCGAGATGGCCGCCATCACGCGCGAGAGCCAGGAGAAGACGGGCCTGCAGTCGGACGTCGTCACACTGTACCACGGCGGCGAGTACTGGCTGTACCGCTACCGCGCCTACACCGACGTGCGGCTGGTCTTCGCACCCGAGGAGACGGACGCCTACTTCGGCGGCGACGACGACAACTTCACGTTCCCGCGGCACGACCTGGACATGGCGCTGTTCCGCGTCTACGAGAACGACAAGCCCGTCAAGAGCCCCGACTGGCTGCCGCTGAACACGGGCGGCGCGCGCGAGGGCGACCTGGTCTTCGTGCCCGGCCACCCCGGCTCGACCGACCGCCTGCTGACCGTGGCGCAGCTGCGCACGCAGCGCGACCACACCTACCCGCAGCGCGAGCAGTACACGAAGGAGGCCATCGACGCCCTGCACGAGTACGGCAAGCGCGGCGTCGAGCAGGAGCGCCAGGCGTCGGCGATGCTGTCGGGCCTCGAGAACGGCCGCAAGGTCGGCCACGGCGAGTACCTGGGCCTGCTGGACCCCGTCGTGTGGGCGGCCAAGGAGAAGGAAGAAGCCGACTTCCGCGCGCGCGTCGCCGCCGACCCCGCGCTGCAGGCGCGCTACGGCCAGGCCTGGACGCTGGTCGAGAAGGCGCAGGAGGCGCACCTGTCGCGCCTGGAGCAGACCAGCGGGCGCTCGCTGGGCCGCACGGGCATGGTGCGCACCGCGCTGAGCCTGGTGCGCTACGCCGCCGAGATGCAGAAGCCCGACGCCGAGCGGCAGGAGGGCTACCACGACGCGCAGCTGCGCCGCCTGAAGTTCCGCCTGGCCTCGCCCGCGCCGGTGTACCCCGAGTTCGAGGAGTTCCTGCTGGCGCGGTCGCTCAAGCGCATGGGCGAGCGCCTCCCCAAGGACGACGCCTTCGCCGTGATCGCGCTGGGCGGCCAGGCGCCCGAGGCCCGCGCCGCGTCGCTGGTCGGCGGCACGAAGCTCGCCGACCCCGCCGTGCGCAAGGCGCTGATGGAGGGCGGCGCCCAGGCCATCGCCGCCAGCGACGACCCCATGATCGTGCTGGCGCGCGCGCTGGACCCGCTGTTGGCCGAGCAGGAGAAGTGGGAGAAGGAGAACGTCACCGGCCCCGAGACGGCCGGCGAACAACTGCTGGGCGCGGCCCGCTTCGCCGTCTACGGCAAGGCGATGGCCCCCGACGCCACCGGCACGCTGCGCCTCTCGTTCGGCGAGGTGAAGAGCTATCCCTGCAACGGCACGATCGCCCCGCCCGTGACGACGTTCCACGGCCTGATGGACCGCGCGCTGTCGTTCGGCGGCCGCGACCCGTTCCGCTCGTCGCCGCGCATGGTCGCCGCGCAGAAGAAGCTGGACCTGGCGACGCCGCTGAACTTCGCCAGCACCTGCGACATCATCGGCGGCAACTCGGGCTCGCCGGTGGTCGACCGCGAGGGCCGGCTGGTCGGCCTGGTCTTCGACGGCAACATCGAGAGCCTGGTCGGCCGGTTCGTCTTCGACGGCACGGCCAACCGCGCGGTCTCGGTGCACGCGGCGGCCATCGCCGCGGCGCTGCGCGACGTGTACGGGGCCGGCTACTTGGTGAAGGAGATGCAGCCCCGCTGAGCGTCGGCCCAGCGCAGGAGCATGTCGCGCAGGTCGTCGGCGCGGACAGGCTTGCTGAGGTAGTCGTCCATGCCGGCCTCGAGGCAGCGCTCGCGGTCGCCGGGCATGGCATGGGCGGTCATCGCGATGATCGGCGCCAGTGCGACCGGGCCGTCCAGCTTGCGGATGAGCCCGGTCGCCGCGTATCCGTCCATCTCGGGCATCTGGCAGTCCATCAGGATGATGTCGTAGGCGCAGTCGCGGGCCCTCGCCACGGCCTCGGCGCCGTTGACCACCGTGTCGACCACGCACCCGTACCGGCCCAGCGTCATCTGGGCCACCTTCTGGTTGAAGACGTTGTCCTCGGCCAGCAGCACGCGCAGGCCGGACAGCGACTCGGGCGACGCCTCGACCGCCCTGGCCGGCGCGTGCTTCGGCCCTGCGGCCGCGGCGATGTCGGCCGGCGTCGCCACCGGCAACGTCAACTCGAGCCGGAACGTGGAGCCCACGCCGACGGTGCTCTCGGCCGACACGCGCCCGTTCATCAGCCCGGCCAACTGGCGGCAGATCGCCAGGCCCAGGCCCGTGCCGCCGTACCGCCGCGTCGTCGAGGAGTCGGCCTGCGTGAAGCGGCTGAACAGGTCGGGCAGGCGCTCGGCGGGGATGCCGATGCCCGAGTCGATGATGGCGATCTCCCAGTGTGCCGAGTTGCCGGCGACCGGCCTGGCCACCGCCACGATGCGCACGTTGCCCTGCGCCGTGAACTTGATGGCGTTGTTCAGCAGGTTCGTGACGACCTGGCGGATGCGGCCCGCGTCGCCGACGACGTCGTCCAGCCCGCCGGCGTCGATGGTCACGACGATGTCCAGCCCCTTGGCCTGCGCGCCGGCCCGCATCAGCTCGGCCACCTCGGCCACCAGCCGGCTCATGTGGAAGGGCCGGGCCTCGATCTCGAGCCGGCCCGCCTCGATCTTGCTGAAGTCCAGGATGTCGTTGATGATCGCCATCAGCGACTGGCCCGAGTTGTGGATGATGTTCGCGTAGTCGCGCTGCGCCGGCGTCAGCTCGGTCTCGAGCAGCACGCCGGTCATGCCGAGCACGCCGTTCATCGGCGTGCGGATCTCGTGCGACATGTTGGCCAGGAAATCGCTCTTGGCCTGGCTGGCCGCGTCGGCCTTCTCCTTGGCGACGGTGCGCTCGCGGATCTGGTCGAGCATCTCGTTGAAGGCCTCGACCAGCAGGTTCATTTCCTGGTCGGCCGCGGGCTCGGCGCGCAGCGTGAAGTCCTGCTCCTGCGACACCCGCCGCGCCACGCGCGCCAGCCCCGTCAGCGGACCGGTGATGCCGCGCTGCAGCCGGTGCACCAGGGCGACGGCGCCCAGCGTGATGAGCAGGCACGCCGCGCCGATGAGCGCCGCGTAGGCGACCTGCTGGCGGTGGTAGGCATCGAGGCTGCCGACGATGACGACCGCGCCGACGTGCTCGCCCTGCCAGACGACGGGCGCGGCGATGAGGTCCGAAGCCCTGTCGCCCAGCCGACTGTCGACGGCGTACTTCGCCGGCGCCCGGCTCACGTCGCCGAACTCGGCGAAGGGCACGCCCTCGGCCGAGTACAGGCGCGCGCCCACGACCTGCGGCAGCACCCGCAGCGAGGCCAGGCTGCCGTTCGCGAAGTCGTGGTCGTCGAACACCAGCGAGGCCGCGCAGTTGGCCGCAACGATGGTCGCCATGCTCAGCTGCTGCTCGTGCAGCCGCGCGCGCTCGCGCCGCGCCTGGTCGACCGTCACGATGAGCGCGACCAGGGTCATGGCGATGATCACCGGCACGGTGGCCATGAGGCCGAGCCGACGGCTGATGGAAAGGTGCGGGAGGCGCGCCATGTCAGTCGCCACCTCCCACGATCTCGGCGACCTTCAGCAGCTGCGAACTGAGCCGCAACCCGGCCTTCTCGGCCGCCTCGCGGTTGACGCGCAACTGGACCCGATTGCGCTCGCGCCGCATCTGCACCATGCCGCCCTGCTCGCAGAAGCCGTCCATCTCGCTCACGGTCAGGACCGGGCGGCTGGCCAGCGTCGCCAGCAGCGCCGGCAGCACCGTCGCCTGCGAACGCGAGATGTAGGCGATGCGGATCTCGTCGAGCGCCTGGCCCGTCGGCTGCTCGCGCAGCGCCAGACCGCGGCCGCGCACCGTCTTCGCCGCGAGCGAGGCCAGGAAGGGCTCGGCATCGTCGTGCCCGATCATGCCGATGCCGAACAGGCTCCCCTGCGGCAGGCTGTCGGGCCACGAGACCACGAGCGCCAGGTTGTAGACGATGCCCGCCTTGATGCGGCTCTCGGACGAGGGTTCGGCCATGGCGCACGCCGGCATCCACGCCTGCAGGCAGGCGAGCACACCCATGACCACCACGACCAGGACCCTGCGGGTCGACAACAGCGCACCTTTCGTGATCGGCAGGCAGCGCGACGGGGCCGCCACGGCGCCTTGCGTCCGCGGCGGTTCACCCGGGCCTTGTCCTGCGTCACGGGTATCGGCAGACGTCACGGGACTTTGAGAGTCTTTGGCCCTAAATGTTATTTTTTTGCCGTCGATAAACCCCCGGCAGGACGGGACGACGCGGCACACCCGCGCCCGACCCGCCCTTGGCGCGCCTGCGCGGTCCCGAACCCGGGGAAGTCGATGTCCACTCGTCGGTTCGCCTGCCTGGCCTGCCTGTCCGCGCTGGTGATGTTCACCGGCGTGCAAGCCCCCGCCCGCGAGGCGCCCCCCGGAGACGCCGACACCGACTACACGGCCTTCAGCCTGGACGAACTTACCGGGATGGACGTCGTCTACGGCGCCGCCAGCTATGACCAGAAGATCTCCGACGCCCCCGCCTCGGTCACCGTCATCACCGCCGACGAGATCCGCGCCCATGGCTACCGCACGCTGGCCGACGTGCTGGCCTCGGTGCGCGGCTTCGCCGTCACCTACGACCGTTCCTACGACTACGTCGGCGTGCGCGGCTTCGGGCGACCGGGCGACTACGACACGCGCGTGCTGCTGCTGCACGACGGCCACCCCAGCAACGACATCATCTACGGCACCGCCGCGGTGGGCCCCGAGATGACGGTGGACCTGTCGATCGTCAAGCGCATCGAGGTCATCCGCGGCCCGGGCAGCGCCCTCTACGGCGCCAGCGCCTTCTTCGCTGTCATCAACCTGGTGACGTTCGACGGCGACGAACTGGGCGGGGCGTCGGTCGTCGGCGAGGCCGGCAGCCGGGGCCGTTTCGGCGGGCAGGCGGCCTGGGGCGGCCCGGTCGGCGGCGGCGGCAGCCTGCTGGTCGAGGCGGACGGGTTCCGCGACGGCGGTGACGACCTGTACTGGCCCGAGTACGACGACCCGGCCACCAACAACGGCGTCTTCGTCGACGGCGACCGCGAGGCCGCGGGCCACGCCTACCTGAAGTACACCCGCGCGGGCCTGCAGGCCACGGCGGGCTGGGCACGCCGCGACAAGCGCATACCCACGGGCGACTGGGACATGATCTTCAACGACACGGGCGCCGAGGTCAGCGACGAGCGCGTGGCGCTGGACCTGTCGGGCGTGAAGGCGCTGCCTGGCGGCGCCACGCTGCGAGGCCGCCTGTCGTTCGACGACTACACCTGCCGCGGCGACTACCCCTACGACAACGCCGGGGAAGGCGAGCCCCTGGACCGCGTGGTCCAGCACGACGAGGCCCACGGCACGTGGTGGAGCGGCGAGGTCCAGCTGGGCACGCGGCAGGGCAGCCACCGCCTGGTGGCCGGCGCCGACTTCCGCCGCGCCGCGAGCGCGCGCCAGGTCAGCTTCATCGAGGACCCGTACGAGGCGCTGCTGGACGTGGACGGCGCCATGGACAATGCCGGCATCTACGTGCAGGACGAGTGGGCGCTGGGCGCGGCCCTGTCCGCCACGCTGGGCCTGCGCTGGGACACGTACCACAGCTTCGGCGGCAACCTGACGCCGCGCTGCGGGCTGGTCGCACACCCGGACGGGCGCACGACGGCGAAGCTGCTCTACGGCGAGGCGTTCCGCGCCCCGAACGCGTACGAGCTCTACTACGGCGACGGACTGTCGCAGAAGCAGAACCCCTCGCTGGAGCCGGAATTCGTCAGCACGTGGGAAGCCGTCGTCGAGCGCGAACTCACCGACCGACTGCGCCTGGGCGTGTCGGCCTTCGAGAACCGCCTCACCGGCCTGATCGACCAGGCGGTGGACGCCGACGACGGCATGGTCGTCTTCCGCAACGTGGACGAGGCGTACACGCGCGGCGTGGAATGCGACCTCGACGCGCGCCTGCTGCCCGGCCTGCGCGGCCGCCTCAGCCTGAGCGCGCAGCGCGGCGAGAACGAGTCGCTGGAACAGCCGTTGACCAACGCGCCGGCCCGAATGGTGAAGCTGAACCTGACGACGCCGCGCACCGGCGTGAAGCTGGCCGGCGCCCTCGAGGTGCTGCACGTCAGCCGGCGCCTGACGCTGGACGGCGACTGGGCCCCCGCGTACGCCGTGGTCAACCTGGACGCGACGTGGTGGACGCCCGTGCACGGCCTGCAACTGGACGTGGCGCTGGACAACGCGCTGGACCAGCGCTACGGCGACCCCGGCGCGGGCCACCAGGCGCAGGACGTGCTGGCGCGCGAGGGCCGGCTGGTCCAGGCCCGCCTCGGCTGGCGCTGGTAGCCTCGGCGCGCGCGACGTCGCGGGGCCGCTAGTCGTCCCGGCTCAGGTAGCGCGCCAGCTTCTCGCGGCTGTGCTCATCCTCGTGGCAGTACACGCAGAGGTTTTCCCAGTTGGAGCCGTCGGCGGGATTGTGGCGGTCGTTGCCGTCCTTGTGGTGGACGGTCAGCAGGTGCCGGTCCTTGTCGGTGAACTCGCGGGCGCACTTCGCGCAGATCATCCCGTGCAGGGCCAGCGACAGCTCGCGGTAGTTCGCATGCGGCGACGCGAGCGACTTGAGCTCCTTCAGGCGGCGCGCGATCTCCTCGGGCGTGGGCGGCGTGACCGGCCCGCGCTTCTTTCCGCCCCGGCGATACGATCCACCCAGCGACACGGCATGCCCTCCTGCAGCGGCGACCCGGAGACATCGTAGCAGTCGCGGCGGGCCCCGGCAACCGATCGGCCGGCGCGGGGCCCATCGCGATGCATCGCTGTCATTTCGCCAGCGTCACCTTCGTCCCCTCGCGCAGGCCCGCCCCCGACACCGTCACCAGGTAGACGCCGGCCGGCATCATCCGCCCACCGTCGTCCGCCCCGTCCCACGCCAGCTCGTGGCGCCCCGCATCCTGCGCCAGCGACACGGCCAGCTGCCGCACCAGGCGGCCGGCGGCGTCGTGCACGGCGGCGTCCACGTGCGCGGCGGCCGGCAGCGTGTAGCCGATGAGCGTGCGCGGGTTGAACGGGTTCGGCGCGCTCGCCAGCGCCAGCGGGCCGCGCGCCGGCACGTCGTCGATGCCGGATGCCGCCTGCACCGTCACCGTGCCGGTCATGCCGAACAGCAGGTGCGGCCGGCAGAAGTAGGCCACCGTGCCGGGCGACGTGAACGTGTACGAGAACGTCGTCGTGGTCGGGTTCAGCGATGCGTCGAACTTCTTGCCCACCGTGGGATCGGCCAGGTCGACGCCATTGGTGATGGTGTGGAAGCCGGCCGTCCACACCCACTGCACGGTGTCACCGACGTTGATGGTCACATCGGGCGGCGAGAAGGACATGTCGACCTGCGTGACGACGTGCGTGGCGGCGCCGGCCGCGGGCGCCAGGCAGGCGACCAGCAGCACCGACGCGAAGGCCGGCAGCAGGATGCGCGGGAAATGAAAGCGGGACATCATGGTTCGTTCCCTCCAGGACGGAAGAAGCCCCGGCCGGATGGCTCCGGCTGGCAGGTGAACGGACCGCAGGCATCACGCTAATGAGGATCATTGTCATCCGCAACCGGGAAGGCGACCCCGGGGATCAAAGAGGCGGGGATAAAAGATTCGCCCCGCCACCTTTCGGCAGCGGGGCGATATCCGTCAGTGCGTGGGCTGGAATTACCAGCGACCGCCGCCGCCGCCGCCGCCACGGCCGCCGCCGTAGCCACCACGGCCGCCGCCACCGCCGCCGCCACCCGTGCGCGGGCGGTCCTGGGCCTCGTTGACGCGGAGGGCGCGGCCGCCCATTTCCTTGCCGTCGAGGGCCTGGATCATCGCCTGCAGGGCGTCATCGTCGACTTCGACAAAGCCGAAGCCGCGGGGGCGACCGGTCTCGCGGTCGTTGATCAGCGCCACCGAATGCACGGTGCCGTGCTGGCCGAACAGCTGGGAAATCTCGTCCTCGGTCGCGCTGAAGGGCAGGTTGCCCACGTACAGTTTCTTCACAGTCGTCTCTCCAAATGCCGGCTGTCCGGCTTACAAGCCCGCAGGGCCACCGGCCTTTTCCGGCGACGCCCCTTGCGCTTCAAACGGGCCCGGCCGGTGCCGAGCCGTATTCCCCGACGGTCGGGGAAACCACAAGTCGCTGCCGGACAACACCTTGCGGCGCGGCCACGGCCGGCGACGTCATCGCATCCTGTTCGCGGCTGGCAGATCCAATGATGACCGGCAAGAGCGAATGCGGCGCAATCTCAGGGAAGGTATCGCAAGATCCGGACCAACGCAAGTTCTTTACGGCCCCGGAACCGGGCGGCCACCGCGCCGCAGGCCCGCCGGAACAGTGCTTGGCCCCCCGACCGAACGGGGTTATGGTGCCGCGTCAGGGGGGTCGTGATGGTCGGGTTCCTGCTGTGGTGCATCCTGTTCGTGCTGTGCTGGCCGGTCGCCGTGCTGGGGTTGCTGCTGTATCCCCTGGTCTGGCTGCTGCTGCTGCCGCTGCGGCTGATCGGCATCACCGTGGGCGCCGTCCTGGCCCTGTTCAAGGCCATCATCTTCCTGCCGGCCCGCCTGCTGGGGCACCGTCCCGGCAAGTAGCCGGGCCGTCACCCCAGATTCGCCCCACGCACCCCGGAGAAGCCATGTCCAGGATCCTGCGCCGGTCGCTGCCGGTGGACCGCGCCGCGTTGTCGCGACAGATCGCCCCGTTCGGCCGCTCGAGCACCCGCAAGGGCACGTGGCAACTGGCCAACACGGTCCTGCCCTGCCTGGCCCTGCAGGCGCTGATGGTTTACGGCCGCGCGCGCGACTGGCCCCTGGCGGTGACGTTCGCGCTGGCGGTGCCGACGGCCGCGCTGCTGATCCGCGTCTTCATCTTCTTCCACGACTGCTGCCACGACTCGTTCTTCGCCTCGCGGACGGCCAACCGCATCGTCGGCACGCTGACCGGCATCATGACCTTCACGCCGTTCGACGACTGGAAGCAGGCGCACGTGCGGCACCACGCCACGGCCGGCGACCTGGACCATCGCGGCACGGGCGACATCTGGACGATGACCGTGGACGAGTACCTGGCGGCGTCGCGCCTCAAGCGCCTGGGCTACCGCCTGGTGCGCAACCCGTTCTTCCTGCTGCTGGTGGTGCCGTTCTACCTGCCGCTGATCGCGTACCGCATCCCGCGCCCGTCGTCGGGACGCGCCGCCGTGCTGAGCGTGCTGCTGACCGACGCGGTGCTGGCCGCGATCGCGTTCGCCGCGTGGCGCACGATCGGCCTGCAGGACTACCTGCTGGTGCAGGTGCCCATGATCGTCATCTCGTGGGCCAGCGGCGTGTGGCTGTTCTACGTGCAGCACCAGTTCGAGGGCACGCACTGGAGCCGCCACGACGCGTGGGAGCCCGTCGAGGCCGCGCTGCAGGGCAGCTCGTACTACAAGCTGCCGCGCGTGCTGCAGTGGCTGACCGGCAACATCGGCCTGCACCACATCCACCACCTGCGCCCGCGCATCCCCAACTACCACCTGCAGGCGTGCCAGGACGCCGTGCCCGCGCTGCAGCACGTCAAGCCGCTGACGATGCGCCACAGCCTGCGCTCGACGGCGATGAACTTGTGGGACGAAAGGCAGCAGAAACTGGTGAGCTTCGGGGCGATCAGGGGGATGCCGCGGGTGCGCGTGCGCAGGACGGCGGCGCCGGCGGGGTGAGGCGGGCGCGGCCTCGCTGGTCGAAATATCGGCATGTTCCAGCCGGAACATGGCCGATGCTCTATCGGGGAACTTTCGCAAAGGGCCAGAACACCTTTACGTAGCAGGGGCGGGACAATTCCGGTCAGGCCGTTGCCAGTGGCGTGTATTTGGTGTCGGCCGAAACGGATGACCAGAAGCTGACCAAGAAGCTGCTTCTCATCAAGTGACCCGGGAGCCTGCAATGGCGACGCGCCGTGTCCTTTGCCTGTTGCTGTTCCTGTCCCTGGCACCGAGGGCTTGGGGGGCGACGATCACCGTTCGCAAGGACGGAACCGGGGACTATTCCGTGATCCAGCAGGCATTGGACGTGGCGGCGAACGGGGATACGATTCTGATCGGGCCAGGGGAATTCACTGAGAAGAAGACCGTGCGATTTCCGGGGTGGTCATCAGACGTAGAGACATATGGACAAGTTACATCGAGTGGTCTGGTCATCGTGGGTGCAGGGATCGATGCCACGATTATCGGCCCTACCTCCTACTCGGGGGTCAGTAGCACGCAATCCCCGGTCGGCATTTCATGCGACTTTATCATTGAAAGCATCACCTTGGCGGACCTTTCGATCCGGAATTGCTACTCGGGGCTAAACTTCGGCGGCACACTCTGGATGGAGCGCTGCCATCTGAACAACAACGACTACGGTGTCATTTGGAACACTGTTGGTGCTGGTGGTGCAATCAGAGATTCGCGCTTTTCGGGGATCGACCCATATCCTCCGACCGGAATTCTTACTATTGGCGGAGGCACGGGCGTCTTGGTGGAGAACTGTGAATTCACCAATGCATATCCGTATGTCGCGAATCCTGACATCACCTTTCGTGGCTGTCGTTTGAGTTCAAACGGCTCCGGAATTGGCCTTGAGGTGGCCGACGGGGCGCACTGCCAGCTTTGGGATTGTGATATCTTGGATGTTGGGATTGGCGTGAAGACATTTTTGTCGGGATCTACGTGCGAAATACACAACTCACGCATTCAAGGCACTGCAAGTGCACTGACCATCGACCAGCGGACGAGTGCGACCGTAGATGGGTCCTCGCTCACCGGCGGTAGCAATTCCGTTGTCCTGGCCCGGGATTCCGATGCCCTCACCATCCATGGGTGCGACTTCCACAAGGGTACGGGGCCGGTCATTCGTAGTTCGCGGCCTTCTGTCTGGGGCGCAGTTACGTATGACCTGACCAACAACTACTGGGGCACGACCGGCGGCGCCGATATCCAGGCCTGGATCATCGACAGCAACGACGACTCGAACATCTACGCCACAGTCCTCTACGCCCCCTTCGCCGGTCAATCGGTCCCGGCCGAGACCATGTCCTGGGGGGACTTGAAGGCCCTATTTCGCTAAGCCCAGTCCAATATCTCTCTTTGCAGTTACGCTGCGCGCCCTTTCTTGGGGAGCCAATCTTCTTCCGCCTAGAGGGCCCGTCCCGACTGTTGTAGAAATTGAAAGTGGCGTAATCTCCGGGTGTTACCCAACACCCCGCCCACAACGGGCAGTAAACGGAGGACGTAGCGGATAGGCATCATTGGGGCATGGCGTCCGCCCCACACACCTGCTCCGCCCCCCTGGCCCCCGTCCTCATAACAGGATGGCGTTCTCCCTTGGCATTGGGCAAGATCTCGTTACCACACGAATCA
>CAINDZ010000601.1 GCA_903847545.1 uncultured bacterium
AGCGGCGGGCGTCGGCATGGCGCTGGCCGCAGCACCGGCGCCCGCCACGATCAGCCTGCGGGGTGATGCGATCCAGGTGGCCCGGTTCGAGGCACTGCTCGAAAAGGCCCACAAGCTTGGGCTGGTGCCCTCGGGATCGGACCGGTTCGACGCCGTGCTGGCCGGGCTCGAGGCGTTGGTCGCGGGGGCGGCGGGCCCGGCATCGCACGGTCCCGCCAACCAGATCGTCATCCATCAGTGTCCCGATTGCCAGGCCGCCACCGTGGTCACGCGCCGCGGCGAGCTGCCACTTGCGCCGGCGCAAGTCGAGGCCGCGGCGTGCGACGCGCGTGTGCGCGTCGACGACGGGCCCAACAGGGCGACCATCCCGCCGAAGACGCGCGCGGCCGTGCTGGCGCGTGATCGGCATCGGTGTGCCACGCCCGGGTGTTCCTCGACGCGGTTTCTCGAAGTACATCACGTCGTTCCGCGCGCGCAGGGTGGGTCCAACCAGCTGAAGAACCTCGTCACGCTGTGCAGTCGGTGCCACAGGTTCGCGCATGAGCACGTGACCAGCGCACTTGCGCCGGCGCAAGTCGTGACCGGCGGCACGTACGAGGCCGGCGGCGGCACCGCCGGCGGCCAGCCCACCGCCGGCGAACGCGGCTAACGCGGCAAGTGCGGCGCCTGCGGTGCCTGCGGCAAGTGCCACGCGCACGGGTCCACCAGCACTCCCGCAACCAGCCCCTAACACCCCGGCGGCAGCCCGAAGACCACTGAGAGCCGCACGCCCAGTTCGTCGCGCACCGTGCGGAAGGCGTCGTGGCGCGTGGCGTCGTCGCCGTGGACGGCGGCGGGGTCGGGCAGGGGCCAGTGGAGGCGGCGGGCCTGGCCCAGGAAGAGGGGGCACTCCTCCTCGGCGCAGAGGGTGATGACGACGTCGACCTGGTCAGCGGGGATGGCCGACACGTGCTTGGCGAAGTGGGACGAGGTGTCGAGGCCGACCTCGGACAGGACGGTGGCGGCCTCGGGGCGCAGGTGGGTGGGTTGGGAGCCGGCGGACCAGACCTTCACGCTGGCGGGGGCCAGGGCGCGGGCGATGGCCTCGGCCATCTGGCTGCGGGCGCTGTTGGCGACGCACAGGAAGAGGATGCCGCGCGGGGGCGTGGCGTGAAGGGCGAGCGCCTCGTCGCGCCAGGTGGTCATCGCGACCTCCCGAAGTGGCGGCGGCCCAGCCACAGCGACACGTTGACCAGCCCGATGAGGACCGGGACCTCGACCAGGGGGCCGATGACGGCCGCGAAGGCGACGCCGCTGCCGATGCCGAAGGTGGCGATGGCCACGGCGATGGCCAGCTCGAAGTTGTTCGAGGCGGCGGTGAACGAGAGCGTGGCGGCCTGTTCGTAGGGGGCGCCGGCGCGGTGGGCCATCCAGAACGAGGCCAGGAACATCACCACGAAGTAGACCAGCAGCGGGGCCGCGATGCGCAGCACATCCATGGGCAGCTGGACGATGACCTCGCCCTTCAGCGAGAACATCACCATGATCGTGAACAGCAGCGCGACCAGCGTCAACGGGCTGAGGCGCGGGATGAACGAGTGCTCGTACCAATCGCGGCCCTTCAGGCGCACCAGCGCGAAGCGCGTGGCGATGCCGGCCAGGAACGGGATGCCCAGGTAGATGGACACGCTGCGGGCGATCTCGCCGATGGTGATGTGCACGACCGAGCCCTGCAGGCCGAACCAGGTGGGCAGAACCGTGATGAAGATGTACGCGTAGAGCGGGTAGAACAGCACCTGGAA